>NZ_JALBYS010000021.1:0-95473 GCF_022678525.1 Serratia sp. PGPR-27
CGATGGCTGCGATGGCTGCGATGGCTGCGATGGCTGCGATGGCTGCGATGGCTGCAATGGCTGCAATGGCTTTCCACTATCAATATGGTCACCATCTTCTAACTGGCCAATATTTTGTATTTCATCATTCTCATCATCATTTTTTTCATCACTACGAGAATGTTTTTTTACTAGAATGACTTTAGTTTTGCTTGATATGGACTTTATGGCATCAACAGGAAGTACGGTTAATTTTGTATCAAATAAATTAAGGTTTCTATCCGTGTACATAAAATCAAGAACTTGCTCATAAACACTGTATTGGGGTATGAAAATATACTTAACCTCAAAATTAGACAGTAAATACTCCAACCCGTTTATATGATCCCTGTGAAAGTGGGAAATAAACATGGCATCTATGATGTCACCTTTTCTGAAATGGTTTTTCACATATTTTTCAATTCTACCCTTACCGTCAGTATCTGTCCCGCAATCATAAACAAAACGAAAATCACTAAACTCTTCAGTATAAAAAGCACCTTGACCTACCGTATGGAATGTTCTAATCATAGTATTTTACCTATTTATCAATAGACCTGTTATTTTTCACATGTCTGACATGTCAAAGTTTAAATCTGTAAGTAAGTTTCTCGCTCAAAATCGAATGTCAGATAAGATTGTGCTCTATCCATGGAAACTGTCAGCTCGGGTTAGAGCTACTACACTATGCCTGAGTTTTGACTCATTCAACTTGTTCCGTTTTGGGGCGGTGATTGCCATTGCGTGAGCGCGTTCTAACAGAGCCGTTTGTTCAGGTTCTGTGACCTTGAGGCCGGAGCCATCCTTGTTAACCACTGCGATATGCACTTTTTTGTCTTTTTTACAAACATAGTAAGCACCTTTTTCAACCTTTCTACTGCCATACTACCAATCTTGAATGAGATTGCGAGAAGGTCTGGGGCATTTTCTGAAAAGCAGTGAATAACGCCAACTTCAAAATCCGACTTTGTAAAGAGAGCAGATATTTCTTCTTTACAAGTTTTATCGCAATAAATTTTGATAATGTTAACTTTCTCAACTTGGCTCATAAAATCCCTTTGTAGGTTATTGTTCAATGGATTAAGCCGAGCCGCATCATTCAGATAGTCCGGCGCAAAGTGGGCGTAAACTATCGTTTGGTTGATGGCCGCGTGTCCTAAAATTTTCTGCAGCGTGAGGATGTTCCTTCCGTTCATCATAAAGTGGCTGGCGAACGAGTGGCGCATAACATGCGTTGCTTGGCCGTCCGGCAGGTCAGGGAAGAGCGCTTTAAGCAGGTTACGCACGGTGTTGTAATTCACATCGGGGAACAGCTGACGGGCGTCGCCCTCTGTGATCATCGCGTGGATGTCTTCTGAGATCGGGACAGTCCTATCCTTGCCGTTCTTTGTGTCTGTGAACGTGCATTTAAATTTGATCACGGCATCGTGCGTAAGGTCGGCCGCTTCACCCCACCTCGCCGGTGGCTATGCAGAGTTTGACCACCTTCAGCTTGTCGCCGGTCAGGTGTTGCAGAAAAATGCCTATTCTGGGCTTGTCCAGCCAGGTCATTTCTGGGGTGTTGCCTTTCAGCTGTGCCAGGCCTTTCAGCGGGTGGGGGGTATGAAATTGCCCCAGCCTTATCAGCCTGGTAAACACGCCGCTCAGCATCATATGCCATATGCCGCCGATTGATGGAGCCGATTTTTAAACCAGCGTCTAGGCGTTCTGCACGATAGTTTGAGAACGTCGCAATGCTGACCTGGTCGGCGCGTGGCGAACCCAGGTCACTGGCAATGTTCAGCAATTCATTCCGGTTATTCTCGCCCGATTTCTACGTACACTCGTAATGCTTCCACCAAAGATCGATCATGTACCCGTCGCCGACAGTACGCCCCAGGAAACGGGGCTGGCTGGTGCCCTCATAGATGAGGATACCAGCCGGATACCGGTTGATTTTGACCGGATGACACGCCAGGAACGGCGGGAATTGCTCGAAAGTCTTCGGGCAACGATACCGAAGCGAAGCCGCAGCGGTGATCTGCCGGATAAACCGCGTATTGTCACGCCGTAAATGGTGGCCGGGATGGACGATATAACTCGCTAATTGCTGGCGTTCTTCCATTCCATCGGCCTAGAGCCAACGCCCAAGGAGTTTGAAGCGCTGTTATCTGGGGCGGTCGTTAGCTTTAGTGAGGGTTTTGCATTTAAAATCCGAGATGATAGGCTGTTGCTGGTGTAACTGAGAGCGTATTATAATCAATAGATTACAATAGCAGCACAATGCCTTAGTATATACAGATACGAAGATGAAAGTATGTTAGAGTAAATGGTGACTGGTTTATAATTCAAAGTGGTGGATATGAAAGCATCGGAAAAAAATAGACTAATAGCCCTGCTTAAAGGCTATAGAGACAAAGGGGATGAAATGTTAAATCTCTCTATCGATCTTGTGAGTGAGTTATTAGAAGATATGGCAGAGGATGAGAATCTAAAGAATAAATATTTGAGCTTGGTTTCTTCTTTGAATAAGGCGCAGTCTGCTTATGTGAGTTCATTGGCGGATGAGTACTCACAATCAATAAGATTGCTAGGAAGTATTGAGGTGACGAATGACTAACAATTCTGGCTTATCTGACCTTCTGCAATCTGTTACAAAAGTAGAGAAAGGCGCTAGGCAAGCAAAGGCAGCAGCCGATAAAGCACAGGTTGAGGCCTCAGCAACAGAGAAAAAAGATATTCATACTCGTAGTAACTTAACAATGATATTTTTGTGCGGATTTTTTGGTGTAATGATTTTGTCTGCTGTATTTGTTTGGTGCTATAACAGATCTGTTGTTGACTGGGCTATGGAATTAAGTAAATTGAGTGCGGGTGGGAATATAAAACCGCCACCATTCTTAGAGCTTGATAAAGTGCTGTCTATTGTTATTAGTGCCTTAGGTACATCATTAGGCTTTATTATTGGTTATTACTTTAAAGACAAAAATTCGTCAGGGTAGTTGTTCGCCTTTTATTACTATTTAATTAGGGTGTAAACCATTAACCTCTTTGTTAATAAGGGGTTATTATATAATAAGTGGGCTCTTCAAAAATATTAGTTGTGGAATATAAAATAACGCCCATTGTTATAAATTAAAATGATAGAATCCCCCGCATCTTGTCGCGGGGTTTTTTGTCTATCCGGCCTGACTTTGCAGCAGATCTAACGCAAACTGGCGCTCGTTTGGCTTGAGCCTTTCCAGCAGTGCTTTGACCAGATTGTTGCCGGTCAGGCCGCTGGGGCTGAGTGGGAGGGAAAAGGTCGAGTTAAAAACGAAGATATGGCCGCATTCCACTTCGGTGCAGGCGCAATACAAATCGGCCAACTGCTTATTCTTCCATTCCGTCTTACGGATAATTGCCGGTGCGTCACACTCCGGGCAATGAATTTTAAAAATGCGCATGTTTACTACCCCGCATGCCAATGCCACGCATTCAGCGGGTTTTAGCGTATTTGTGCTTATTTCTCGCCCTTTTCATTGCTTTTGCTAGAAGCGTCCAGATCAAACCCAAAATGCAGGCTTTCGGGGATCTTCGGGTCGTTGTTGACGACGTTCATAATTCAGCCGCTATAGCAAAGACAGAATCGGCGATGTTGGACAGAATGACAGCCTGAAGGTAGGCGGTACGCTCACCGAGCAAATCCAGGGGATCCGGCGCAGGACTATCCGGCTGGATAGCGAAGAAGTGAACGTGTTAAGCCTGCTGACCGATACCCTGGACGTGCTCAGCCAACTGGCTGAGCAGGCGGCCCAGCATACCCACAGTAACACCGGCACGTCGACCAACAGCGCCGTCACCGGCGAGAAAACTAACGATCTCCGCGAAAAGTACGCCCCTTTCATTGCCTGATCTCCCCGGCCGTGCATTCTTTCCATAATTCCGCCTGTATCGCCTTCTAAACCGTTTTTCCAGTGCGCCACGCCACCGGCATGGCGCTGAACCCGTTCGCATTACCACACCCCGCCACGGAATCCACAGCGGGCATACGGAAGCGCTTACCAGATGGAAACGGCGCTACACCGCACCCGCCTGCACAATTTGGATCATAAAAATTTTGCAAAAAATTTACGCGGTAGGCACCACGCCAGCCCGTGCCCTGACTGGGATTCTGACGTCAGAATAGTTTTGCAAACTGCGCAAGGTTTTGCAGACTTTTGCAATAATACGGGCGGGCTGTCCGGCTAACCAATTGGATAACATAATATTTATCAAAGGATCTCGTAGCTTTCCTCGTGGGTCCTTTCGGCCGTGGTGGTGGTCTGCGTCGTGTGGGGTTATCGTCGTCCGTGCTAGGCGTGGATCGGGTTGTGGCCGGATTTCCAGCAAACAAGAACTTTGCAATTTATTGCGGAAAAGATCTCGGCAGGATCGCGCCGAGAATGGCGTGCAGGGACGAGGGGGCGGGGCCGCGGAATGACTGGGCGGGCGATTACGTCAGCAAGATATAATTAGCGAGTCGATCGGTTTGAGCGATCAATTTGCATGTTATTGATCTATGCAATCAATTGGAGGGTGAGGGGATATCTAAGTAGGATAAAAAGCGAACAATAAAGCAATGTCCTGACACCAGGAAAACCCAAACCCGCAGCGCGTGGGTTTTGTCATGTTCGTGATTTTTTTGTGGTCAATATGTGACATTTAATTTAATTAAAGTCATATATATCAGTATATTGAATTTTAATGTAACGCACCCTCGGGTGCGTTTTTTTTGGGGGTTGCGGCAAGCCCGGCTTAAGCCGGTTTCTTGCGGTGACGCAGCCCGAGCTGAATGCAGGAAACCACCACCAGCAGGCAGCCGAACAGCGACAGCAGCAGCGGGATCTCATGCCAGAACAGCCAACCCCAGGCGATGTTGAACACGATGCCGATATAGCGCACCACCGAGACCACGATCAGGTTATCGGAAGAAAAGGCCTGGGTTAAGACGACCTGCCCCAACAGCGACACCAGGGCGATGGCGAGCAGAATGGCGAACTGATAGGCGTTGGGCCAAACGAATGCGTTCCACATCAGCGGCAGCGAGATCAGCGTTGCGATGAACAGGAAATAGAACACGATTTCGTAGTTATGGTGGCGCTTGCTGAGTTTGTTGACCGACAGATAGGCGATCGAGGCGAACACCGCGCTCATCACGCCGACCAGCGACGCCAGGGTATAGGCCGAGAAGTGCCACGGCCGCACCAGCAGCACCGCGCCGATGATGACCATCGCCAGCCAAAATGCGGTATTGGCGTTGACCCGTTCACGCAGCACCAGCAAGGAGAGCAAAATGGAGAAAAACGGCGACAGATAGGCCAGCATGCTGGCGTCGGCCAGCGTCAGATGGGCAATGCTGTAAAAATAACAAATGAGATACAGCCCGCCCATGGTGCCGCGCAACACCAGCAGCGGCCGGTCTGTGCGGCTGAAGGCGATGCGGTGGCGGTACATCAGCAGCAGAACCAGCAGACAGCCGATGCTGCTGCGAAAGAACACGATTTCACCGGTGGGAATAGCGTCGGAGATGGTTTTAACCAGCGCGTTCATGACGCTGAAAATCAACGAGGCAAAAATGGCCAGTAACGCACCCTGATTCATGCTTGCCTCCGCCATTGTCGGTAAATGATGTCCGCCTGCTCGTCGCAGGTATCGTCCAGCAACGAAGGATGGCAATGCTCGGCGCCGATCCGGGTGACGAAGCGCTGCAGCGCCTGCTGAAAGCGCGCCAACAGACGCTGAGCGGCGGGCATCTCGACGTCAAGCCGCTGCGCCAGCAAGACCAGGACGCGCAGTTTGCGCACGTCCTCTTGCGGCACGCGCGGCAGGCGCCAGCGCCCCTGGGCATCCTGGAAGACGCGGGCGACCCTGACGGCGGAAAAATCATAGTAGCGGCCCTGCGCGTCCGGCTCGGAATAGGGGTCGACCAGCAGCGCGGTATAACGCGTAAACAGCGCATAGCATTGCTCTGTCGGCGCGAGCTGCGGGAATTGGTCAATCCAGCGGCGGCTCACCATGCGGGGCGGAACCGGGTAGTTGTCGTCATTCAAAAAGCGCAGCAGGTTAATGGCCTCGATGCCGAGCCGGTTGAGCAACTGCTGGTAATCCTGCGAGAGCGCCAGCATGTCGGCGATCGCCTCGGGACAGATGGGGCCCTCGGGGTGGGTTTTATACAGGTACTGGATCGGCGCCTGCGGCTGGAATATCGCCTGCAGCGTGGTTTCGGCCAGCGCCAGCGGAGGATGAACATAATTGGTGATGCTGAAGCGCTCGGCGGCGAGCAGGCTGTTGCAGCGTTGGGCGTCAATGCCGTGACGCGCCAGCAGCGAGCAAAGCCAGTCGAGTTCGGCGCAGTCTGACCTTGCGCCTGCGCCGGCCAGATAAATCCGCTGCTTGAACGCCTTGGTGTAGGCGCGGTAAGGCTGTTCGGCGCTCTGGTACTTGGTGTCGGCGTAGTAGCTCGACAGGCTGATGACCTCGACGTGGGATTGCCCGGCGTCCTGCAGCAGGCTTTGCGCCATCAGGCCGGAGCCGATGGAGGGAGAGAGCAGGATCAGTGAGCGCAGTTGGGGCAACGCCGCCCATGGCACCTGTCGCAGCACGTCATGGTATTGATCGGCGGGGACGGCAAGGATCAGTCGGTGCCAGTCGCCGCCGACCAGTGACAGATCATCGTAATAGCGATCAATCGTCACCTGCGCATCGTCTTGGGTGCGCTGCGCCTTACCGGCGCCCGTCAGCCACAGGCTGGGCGTGTGCGCCAGATGTTGCTTCAGGCGGCGCCCTTTTTCGCTGGGGCGGTTGTACAGGCCGATGCGCGCATTGGCCGCGGCCTTGATGTCCGCAGCCAGTTGGATCGCCGCCGGGCCGGCGCCGAGGATCAGGGTGGGAAAGGCATTATTCATGGCGGTGGGGCTCCAAAATCAACAGATCGTACAGCGGGGTGGCGAGCGGTTTACCGCTGACACGCCAGGGCGAGCCGGCGGCCTGGTGGTGGTAAGGGCAGTTGAAGATCGACTTGAGGCCGTTGCCATAGCGCACCAGCAATTTGCCGCACTGGGGCAGCAAAGGCCGCAGCGCCTTCAGCAAACCCTGCTTGTCCGCCACCAAAGAGGCGATGATGATGTGATCGATATCGTTGCGCGTCAGGCCGTTCAGCTTGTCGATGCAGGGCATCTGCTGCACCAGCCCCAGGTGGCGCGTGAGCCGGCGGGCAAAACGCTGGGCCGCCGGATCGCAATCGTAGCAAATGACGGTGGCGGAGAGCCTGGCGACCAGCGCCAGCGCCGTGGTGGGCAATGCGCCGCTGCCCACCAGCAGCACCCGTTCGCCGGGTTTAATGTCGGCGGCCGCGATCTCCAACTGCAGCGCGCGGTCGAAACTGTTCAGGTAGGCGTTGGTTTGCGCCGGTTCCCGGCACAGCGCCGAGACGCGATGTTTCTCGTAGTCGCACAATGCGGCGTTGGCTGTCGCCCGCAGTTGGGCGATCTGCGCCGTGATCAAACGGTCGTTTTCCAGTTTTCGACGGTAGGCCTGCAGCTGTGGTTCGTCGTTAAAGGCTTGCAGGCGGCTGAAGCGGCGTTCCAGCAGGGAAAAATGGCGCCGATCTTGCCGGGCGGAGCGGTGTAGCTGGTGAATTTCCTGTTGCAAGCCGGCGAGTTGCGCCAGCATGTCCGCCTTGGTCAGAGTGTACATGGGGATTCTCCGTGTGCGTGTAACAGCTGTGTCGGCAGCAGATAGGGGTAGCCCTGCGGGCTGACGCCGTTTTCGATGCCGACGCCAAATACGCGAGACACCATCGGATGTCCCATCATCTGATGGGTATCGCCGTGGCAAACGACGCGTCCGTGCGCGAGCAGCGTGAGTGAGTGGCAATAGCGCAGCGCCAATCCCAGATCGTGGATCACCAGCAGCGTGATGCAGCGGTGGCGCCGGCCATAGTCGGCGATCTGATTGAGCACGCGCAGCTGGTGGTGGATATCCAGTGCGCTGGTGGGTTCGTCGAGCAAAATGATCTGCGGCTGAGAGACGAAGGCCTGAGCCAGCATCACCAACTGTCGCTGGCCGCCGCTGAGACGGTTGAAGGGGCGATCGGCGAGCGCGGAAATGCCGCATTCCGCCAGCGCCTGTTCGACCGCATCGGCCTGGGCGGCGCTGACGCGCCAGCTCAACTGGCGTACCTTGCCCAGCAGCACCATGTCAAAAGCGGTCAATGCCGAATCGCAGCGATTAAGCTGCGGCACATAGGCGATACGGCTGGTTTTCGGATCGAGAGGGCGTTCGCGGTAAGCGATCTCGCCGCTGGATGGCACCATGCGGTTAATCGCTTTGAGCAGCGTCGATTTGCCGGCGCCGTTGGGGCCGATGATGCCGCCGAGCTGCGCCTCCGGCCAGCTCAATGAAACGTCTGTCAACAGCGAGCGGCGATGCAGCGAGACGCCGACGCGGGTGAGGGTCAGTTGAGTCATGGGCGTTTAACCTGTCGAGTGACGAAGTAAAACAGCACCGGCACGCCGATCAGGGCGATAACGATGCCGATGGGCACCACGCCGTTCGGCATCACCAGCTTGGCGACGATCGAGGCGCACAGCAGCAGCAGGCTGCCGCAGAGGGCGGAAATGCAGATCAGGTAGCGCTGATCCTCACCCACCAGAAAGCGGGCGAAATGCGGGGCGATCAGCCCGACGAACCCGATGGTGCCGACAAACGAGACCGAGGCGGCCGTCAGCAAGGTCGCCAGCAGAAAGGCCAGCTTGCGCAAGGCGCTGACATTGATGCCCAGCCCCTGGGCCTGCTCTTCGCCGGCGGACAGCGCCGTCAGCCGCCAGGCGAGCCGCAGACTGACGAACAGCGCGCACAGCAACACGACGCCGGTGATCGCCACGCCGTGCATATTGGCTTTGAGCAGGCTGCCGAACAGCCAAAAGACAATTTGCTGCATGGCTTCCGGTGAGGCCAGAAACAGCAGCAGCGATTGCAGCGACTGAAAGAAAAACAGCACCACGATGCCGCTCAACACCAATATTTGCGGCGTCATGCCGCGGCGTTGTCCCAGCAGATAGACAGGCACGCAGGCGAGCAACGCCATCAGCGAAGCCAGCAGCGGCGTGCCCAGCGCCAACGCGCCGCCCAGGCTGAAGCCGGTGAGGATCGCCAGCGCCGCGCCGAACCCCGCCGCGGCAGAGATCCCCAGCGTATAGGGGCTGGCGAGGGGATTAGCCAGCACGGTCTGCATCAGCAGGCCCGCCAGCGCCAGGCTGGCGCCGACCACCAGGGCGGTGAGCGTCATCGGCAAGCGAATCGACCAGAAAACCACCTGATGCAGCTCGTTGCCAGGCGCAGAGCCAGGCCAAAGCATCCGCACGATATCCGTGAGGCCAAGTTGCGCGGCGCCGACGGTGAGATCGATGGCGGTCGCCGCCAGCAGCGCGCCGAGCAGCGCCAGCGTCAGTAGCCCGCGGCGCAGCCTGCGCCGTCGCAAAAACGCACGTCCTGTGTGGGCCACGGTTATTCTCCTTGCCAGCGTTGCAAGAAGACGCCGTCCGCCTCTATCGGCAAATATTGATGGTAGAACTGCGCCAGATTGCGCGCGGGATCAACATCGGCAAACGCGGTGGGATAGAGCGCTTTCGCCAGATACTGGACAAAGATAAAATCGTAAATCGTGCGCGCGCCGCCATGGTAAAGCGCATAAAGACGCTGATTTTTTATCGCCGGCAGTTGCGGCCATCCCGCCCGCCGGGCGTATTGCGTCAGGCGCGTCTGGAGGGGGGCTGCCTGCGTGCCGTAGCCCATCGGCACGGCGTTCGGCATGTTTTCCCAGTCGCCACCGGCGAGAAAAATCACCTCGGGCCGTTGGGTCAGGACATAGTCGGCGCGCAAGGGGGAAGGGCTGCCGACGACGCCGGCGGCGATATTGTCGGCGCCGGCCAACTGCAGCAGCGGCCCCCAGATCGAGGCGCCATAGCTGCTGCCGTACTCGCCGGGGCCCTTGTCCCCCAGCTCAATGTAGGTGACCGGCGGCGGCAGCTGCGCCTGGCGGATGCGCCGACGGGTATCCTCGAGGCTTTGGCGATATTCGTCGGCCAGCCGTTCCGCTCGCTCGGCGTGGCCCATCGCCTGGCCCATTAACCGGATGCTGGCGAGCTTGACTTCAACGCCCTGATTGAAGTCGACGACGATGTAAGGAATGTTGAGCTGTTGCAGCACCGGCAGGTAGTTGGCGAAGCCGTCGAGCTGCCACTTCGCCAGGATCAGCAGGTCTGGTCGCGTGGTCAGCAGGCGTTCAAAATCGAAGCTCTGGTTATAGAGCGAACCGACATCGACCAGCTGAGCGAGCCGTGGCAGCGCCGCCTGATAGCGCGCCCATTGGCTGGCGCGCAACGCCCAGTCGCTTTTGGAGAAGGCGACGACCTGTTGATAACTCTCCGGGCCGTTCACCGCCAGAAAATCTTCGTAGTAAAAACCGATATAGGCGCGCTGTGCGGGGGCGGCCAGGGTAACCTGGCGTCCTTCAACGTCGGTGAGGTGAATTTCAGCGTGCGCGACCTGGCAGAAAAGCAGCCACGTCGCCAGCATCCAGACGATACGCGATAACATGATTGACATCCCTTTACGATTAGTTGTGATGTTATAATGTAACAATTAATCGCGAGATTCAAATTTTCGTCGCCGCTGAATCAGGCGGGGCATGATGAAGCGCGCTGAGCGTATATTGGCCTATAAAGCGTGAGGATAACGGTTCTCGTTGTCATGGCGTGCGGACAAAGAAATTTTTCTGCAAAATCCCTCCGCCTTGCGCAACAATCGTTTACAATTTGCCAAATCCCGGTCGCGCGTCGTTTTTGTAAAGTTTCGTATTTTTAGTAGGTTAATGGCGCGCAACTCTTGAAACTGTGATGAATGCCCATACGATCCAGGGTATCTGGACAGTGTTTTGTTAACATTTATGAGGAAGTAAACATTTTATGATGCGTATAGCTCTGTTCCTGCTCACCAACCTGGCGGTGATGTTGGTTTTCGGGCTGGTGCTCAGCCTGACAGGAATCCAATCCAGTAGCGTTCAGGGCCTGATGATCATGGCCGGTCTGTTCGGCTTCGGCGGCGCTTTCGTGTCGTTGCTGATGTCCAAGTGGATGGCGCTGCGCTCCGTGGGCGGGGAAGTGATTGAACAGCCGCGTAACGAAACCGAAAACTGGCTGCTGGAAACGGTGCGCCGTCAGTCGCAGCAGGCGGGCATCGCCATGCCGCAGGTCGCTATCTACCACGCGCCGGACATCAACGCCTTCGCCACCGGCGCACGCCGCGACGCCTCGCTGGTCGCCGTCAGCACCGGCCTGCTGCAGAGCATGAGCCGTGACGAAGCGGAAGCGGTCATCGCGCACGAAATCAGCCACGTCGCCAACGGCGATATGGTGACCATGACCCTGATTCAGGGCATCGTGAACACCTTCGTGATCTTCATTTCGCGCCTCATTGCGCAGGTCGCTGCCGGTTTCCTCGGCAACCGCGACGGTGATGGCGAAGGGGAAGGCAACGGCAACCCGATGATTTACTTCGCCGTGTCGATGGTGCTGGAACTGGTGTTCGGCATCCTGGCGAGCATCATCACCATGTGGTTCTCGCGTCACCGCGAGTTCTATGCCGACGCCGGCTCCGCCAAACTGGTGGGTCGCGAGAAGATGATCGCCGCCTTGCAGCGTCTGAAAACCAGCTATGAACCGCAGGAAGCGGGCAGCATGATGGCGTTCTGCATCAACGGTAAATCCAAGTCGTTCAGCGAGCTGTTCATGTCGCACCCGCCGCTCGACAAGCGTATCGAAGCGCTGCGTACCGGCCAGTACCTGAAGTAATCGGCTGAATGAAATGAAAAACCCCGGCTTGCCGGGGTTTTTTTATGGCATGCCTGAACCGCTTTTTCAGCGTCGACGGGGGTTAACGCGGTGCAAGAGCCCCCCGAGTCCATAAAGCCCGCCTTCGAATAACGTCTGTCGGCCTCTCTGTGCGTTTACCGCCGCGGAGCGAGACGACCATGAAAGAGGGTAAGCCGCATCCTGGCTGAGTGACGACCGGCTGTTTGGCTTTGGAAGCGCATGTTATATGCTTTGGCGCAATGACATTTGTCCCTGAGGCCCTATGAAAATCAACCACCTTCCCTTGCTCAACGGTGATGAGCTACCGGCGCGCCTGGCGGAATTGACAGGCGGTATCGCCGATGCGGTTGCGGAACTGTTCAACCGGCATGATGACGATGCTGAACGGCCAGCTATTCACTGGCATTCAGGCGATCTTCACCTCCCGGCATTTTTCCCCGACGAGCACGACAGCCACGATTACGATTACCTGATCGTGGACGGCGATATGATCGTGGAAGGATGCCTGGCGGTATCGCCGCAGCGCGAGGACGGCGGCATTGTTGTGCTGGGGCGGCTGCAGGCGGATACGCTGATTTGCTGGGGCGGACTGGTCGTGCGTGATGATGTCCGCATGCGCCATGCCTATTGCAGCTCAGGAAACGACGGTGCGTTCGTGGTGGGGGGAGATCTGACCGCGCTCACCCTGGTAGAGACGGGGGAGTTTATCCATGTCCATGGCGATCTCGATGCGCGGTGTCTCGCTTCGTTGCAGAACTTCGTTCAGGTTGACGGAAACACGCGCTGCGATTGCCGCATCGATAGCGCTCAGGCCGAAGATCTGATCAAGCGCATGTTCGCCCCTGGCTTACTGAAGGGCTTCGAGGGGGTGGATAACGACGGCCAACGCATTGTTGGCTGGTATCCGGATGACGACGCCTATTTAGCGTGTCTACGACAAGGCCGCAGCCCTTTGAGGAGCGGCGACTGACGCCAGGCCTGCATCGCGCTCGATGTGGCCCGGCTCAGGCAGGCCACATCGGATTGGGGCCCGGCTCTTTCTATGCCCTCTATTTCACCTCGCGGCTGGGCTGCGCCGTTTGTGTCGTCGGTTGAGTGATGCGCAGGCTGCTGACCGCCGCCGCCAGGGTGGCGAACACCCCAGCCAGGATCAGTGAAGCGTGGGTGCCGGAGGCCGGGAACAGGTTGAACATCAGCGCCACCAGCGCGGCTCCCGAGGTTTGCCCCAGCAGGCGAGCGGTGCCCAGCATGCCGCTGGCGCCGCCGCTGCGGTTGCGCGGTGCGGCGGAGATGATGGTGTGGTTGTTGGGCGACTGGAACAGACCGAAACCGGCGCCGCACAGCACCATGCGCCAGATGATGTCCATATTCGACGGCGCCGCGGGCAGCAGCGCCAGCGAGAACAGCCCGAGCGCGAACACCGCCAGTCCAATGCAGCCCAGCAGGCCGGCGTGCACGCGCTCCACCAGCCGGCCGGCGATCGGCGCCATCACCACGATCGCCAGCGGCCACGGCGTCAGCAGCAGCCCGGTCGCCACTTCGTCGCGGCCCAACGCGCTTTGCAGGAAGAACGGCAGCGACACCATCGCCAGCATTTGCGCGGCGAACGAGCAGATTGAGGTGCCCATCGACAGGGCGAAGATCGGGATGCGCAGCAGATCGACCGGCAGCAACGGAAATTCCTGGCGCAGCTGGCGGCGCACGAACACCGCGCCAATCGCCAGCAGCGCGGCAATCTCGCTGAAGATCAGCGTCAGGCTCTGGCCCTGGGCGAAGCCGCTGATGGCGGTGATCAGCAGGCCGAAGGTCAGCGCGTTCAGCACCGCGCTGGTAGGATCGAAACGGCGGCTATCGCTTTTTTGGCCGTTAGCCGGCAGGAATTTCATCCCCAGCAGCAGCGCGACGATGCCGATCGGCAGGTTGATGGCGAACAGCCACTGCCAGGACGCGACCGACAGGATAGCGGCCGCCACCGTCGGCCCGGCCGCCGAGGAGCAGGCGACGATCAGCGAGTTGATGCCCATGCCGCGGCCGAGAAAACGCTGCGGGTAGATGATGCGGATCAGCGCGGTGTTGACGCTCATGATGGCGGCGGCGCCAAAGCCTTGCAATACGCGGGCGATGGTCAGCGTGAGCAGCGAGTCGGACAGGGCGCAAAACAGCGAGGTGATGCTGAACACCAGCAATCCGGCCTGATAGATGCGGCGATAGCCGACCAGATCGCCGAGCGAGGCCAGCGACAGCAGAGAGACGGTGATCGCCAGTTGATAGGCGTTGACCACCCAGATAGAATGGCTTTTTAATAGAGCTTTTTATTGATTCACCTCCATTTGAAAGGATACGTTTCAAATACTTCGCTTGAGAATTTATCTAAGGTCATTGAAAGTAAATCAGTTGTCATAGCATAACAACTGCAAACCAACTTTGGAGATTAACGATGTCTTGGGTATGCCCTCATTGCAACTTTGCAGCGATAGTAAAGAAAGAGGACTTTGTTTCAAGCAGCCTCGATCTGAAATCTGGTAACACAAATTATACTTATACTGTGCACGGCATTACATGCCCAAACCCTGGGTGCATGAAGGCAACTCTTAATCTTCAAATCAGTGAATTTGGTTATTTTCACGGTCAAAAAGCCACTGTTTCTGGTGGTTCTAAAGTTCTTCGGTTGATCCCTTCTAATCAAAAAGATAGAGCAAAAGCCTATCCTGGTTACATACCCCAACCTATCCTTAACGATTATCAAGAAGCGTGCAGTATCGCTGACTTATCACCCAAAGCATCAGCTACCCTTGCAAGACGTTGTCTACAAGGAATGATCCGCGATTTTTGGGGAGTGAGTGGTAAGAGTCTTCACCATGAAATACTTGCTATCGAAGACAAGGTTGACCCTGTCGTATGGGAAGCCATTTTAGACGTGAAGAGCATTGGCAACATAGGTGCTCACATGGAAAAAGACATCAACCTGATTGTTGATGTGAGCGCAGAAGAAGCTGATCTTCTTATTGAGATGATAGAAATGCTGTTGGATGACTGGTATGTAGCTCGTCATGAGAAACAGCAAAAACTACAACGTATTAAGGAAGTTGCAGCGGAAAAAGCAGAGGCGCGTAAGGGCTGACACTGTTGATGAATTTTACAGTATGCATCACTCGGATTTAAGGCGATTACAAAGGAAATCTCATAGTGGCAACATCTCTTGTCCATCAGTTACAAGCGGAAGCAGTGGATGACTCTTCGAGCATTAGTGGCTTACTTATGAAAGCAAAGTTAGTCGCATCTAAGCTCGGGCTGAATGACATAACCGAATGGATCGATTTTGAATTAAATGGCTACCCATCTCGCGCTGAAACTCCTTCTTACAGACGTTTTTCATGTCGTCCTCAAGCGTTCAATCCTTATGTCGGATGGATACCAGTTGATTTAGGAGGGATTCCTGAGAAGATTTTGTACGAATTCACAACAGTCTATTTGCAGGAATCAATTTCAAACGTAGAAAAGCATGTTGCGGACTCTGGGCGGTTGGAAGTACAAATGCCGCACACGCTAACTGAAATGCTATACATTGGTCATGATAGAGACTCTAGATTCAAAATCTCATGGCGATTCAGTGCATTTGCTTTGAGCGGAGTATTAACGACCGTAAAGGGGAAAATCCTCACATGGTCTCTGGATCTGGAGAGGCAAGGGATTCTCGGTGAAGGTGTGAATTTTTCATTAAGAGAGAAGGAGATAGCAAGCATGGTTTTCAAAAATGACTTCAATGGTGCTGTTATCCACAATAACGGTGTGATGGCATCACACACTGCTGATGTTAATCAAGAGAATACAATGTCCGTGGGTTCGTCATTTGAATCGTTGAAAGATGAATTAAAAAAACTGGGAATCAATGATGCGGAGATAGAAGAACTTAAAGTCGCGATTGAAAGCAGTGAAAAACCGCTAACAGAAGTGGGCTTTAGCCAAAACATTTCTAATTGGATCGCTAAAATTGCAGGTAAAGCAATGCAGGGAGGACTAAAAGTTGGCGGTGCTGTGGCAGTTGGCGTGATTGCAAAACTAATCACAACGCATCTTGGCGGGTGAAATTATTTTTTTTCCCGCTGGGTCGTCGTGGTTTAGGTTGGTTGCTTTTTTTTCCAGCGAAAGTATCCAGCTACTTAATCGCGTCTAAGCAGGTAGGCCAGGTACTTGGCAAAAGGAAATAAAATATCTACGAGACTAAAAGCAAAAAGGCCACCAGCGCGAGCCAGTAGCCTTATTCGTAGTCTTCCAGAGAATCACCTGATGGAATGCAACGTTCCGTGATCTCTTCATCTGTATCCATATTCGCCCGTGATTGCATGCCCGTTGCCCGCTTAATTGTAAATAGCGGTGAGCGGGCCGGGGTTATCCATTTGGCTTCAATCGCTTAGCGCCCATGTGCGTTGCGCGTCGCGATCTGTTCCGATTATACTGAAACCCTTGTTTAAATTTCCTGAAACAAAACCGTTAAGTAGGGCATTCACCATGGCTAACGCAGATTCAGACAAGCAACCGGATGCCGTCTCATCCGTGATGAAAGTGTTCGGCATTTTGCAGGCGCTTGGCGATGAGCGCGAGATTGGCATTACCGAGCTGTCCCAGCGGGTGATGATGTCCAAAAGCACCGTCTACCGTTTTCTGCAAACCATGAAAGCGTTGGGCTACGTATCGCAGGAAGGCGAGACGGAAAAGTATGCGCTGACGCTCAAGCTGTTCGAACTGGGCGCCAAATCGTTGCAGAACGTCGATCTGATCCGCAGCGCCGACGTGCAGATGCGTGAACTGTCGAACCGCACCCGCGAAACCATCCACCTCGGCGCCCTGGATGAGGACGGCATTGTCTATATCCACAAGATCGACGCGATGTACAACCTGCGCATGTATTCGCGCATCGGTCGTCGCAACCCGCTGCACAGCACCGCCATCGGTAAAGTGCTGCTGGCCTGGCGCGATCGGGAGGAGGTGGCGCAGATCCTGTCGCAGATTGAATTTACCCGCAGCACCGAGCATACCCTGACCAGCGCCGCCGAACTGTTGCCGGTGCTGGATCGGGTGCGTGAGCAGGGATTCGGCGAAGATGTCGAAGAGCAGGAGGCGGGGATCCGCTGCATCGCGGTGCCGGTCTTTGACAGGTTCGGGGTGGCGATCGCCGGGCTGAGCATCTCTTTCCCGACGCTGCGCTTTTCCGACGCGGCGCGGGAGGAGTATGTGGCGTTGCTGCACGTCGCCGCCCGGCGCATCTCCGAGCAGCAGGGCTATCACGACTACCCGTTCTGACCGTCGTTTCGATGAGCGAGGCGCTGCCATGGCAGCGCCTTGTTGTTATTTCGTGCCGGGCGTCAGCCGCTGAGAAATCCGCTCCAGCACCAGCATCAGCAACAGCGTGGCCGCCACCAGGATCATGGTCAGCGTCGCGCCGTTGGCGATGCTGCCGCGATCGGTCAGGCTGAAGATCGTGACCGGCAGCGTCGCCCAGCTCGGCGGGTAGATCATCATGGTCGCGCCCAGCTCCCCCATCGACAGCGACAGGCTGAGTGCGAAGGCGGAGATCATGTAGGGAGCGATCATCGGCAGGGTGACGTGACGCAGGCGGAACAGCGGCGACGCGCCCAGGCTGGCGGCGACGTTCTCGTAGTCGCCAGGCAGCCGGGTCAGCCCGGCCATCACGTTGCCGAAGGTAAAGGCGGAAATCAGTACGAAGTGGGCGGCGGGCACGATCAGGAAGGTGCCGTTCATCTGCAGCGGCCCCTGGCTGAACGCCACCAGCATTCCCAAACCGATAGAGACCGAAGGCACCGCGCTGGGAATGAAAAACAGCGTGCCCAGCAGCCGCTGGCCGCGCCCCTGATGGTGGCGCAGCGCCAGCGCCGCCCAGGTGCCGCACAGCAGCGCGAACAGACTGGCGCTGAAACCGATAGCCAGACTGGCGACCAGTGCGTCCCAGGAGGCGCCGCTGAACGCCTGGCGGAAGTGGTTGAGGGTGAAGCCGCTCGGCAGCACGCCGTTCCACTGCTCACTGAGGCTGGACATCAGGATCACCGCCAGCGGCAGGCAGAAGAACAGGGCGAACAGCGTGACCGTCAGCGTGCAGGTCAGGGTGCGGCTGGTGCGAGACCAAATCAACATCGTCAGTTCCTCAGCCCGGCGCGCGCCGCGGCGTAGCGGTAAAGGGAGAACAGCCCGAGCGACAGCGCGATATTCACCACGGCGATGGTGCAGGCGACGGCGTAATCCGCCTCCAGAATCGCTTTGGCGTAGACCATCATCGGCAGCGTGGTGACGCCCTTAGCGCCGATAAACAGCACGATGCCGAACTCATTGGTGGTCAACAGCAGGCACAGGCTGCCGCCGGCCAGCAAGGCCGGCAGCGCGGCCGGTAAAATCACCTGGCGCACCACGCGCCCCGGCCGGGCGCCGAGGATGCTGGCGGCCTCGAGCTGGCTGCGATCGATCTGCGCCAGTGCCGCCATCAGCGGGCGCATCACCAGCGGCGTAAACACGGTGATTTCGGCCAGGATCACGCCCCAGATGGAGTAAAGAAAGTCCACCGGCGGCAGGGTGAAACCAAAGGTCGCCATCAGCGTGCCGTTCAGCAGGCCGGCGGAGCCGTAGATAAAGGTGAAGGCCAGCGTGATGAGGAAGGTCGGCATGGCGATAAAGGTATCGATCACCCGGGCGATCAGTCGGCTGCCGGGGAACGGCGTGAATACCAGCAGCAGCGACAGCAGGGTGCCGAGCACCAGGCAGCCCAGCGTCGCCAGCAGCGCAATCTGCAGCGTGTTGAGCAGAGCGCCGACAAAGCGGTGGGATTCGAACACCTGTTGCAGCGCGGCGGCGCTGAATAGCCCCTGATCGTCGGTAAACGCCTGTTTGACGATCAGCGCCAGCGGGTAGAAAAACAGTGTCGCCAGCACCAGCAGCGGCAACAGGATCCACAGGCGGCGCGGCAAACGCAGCCGCAGGGCCGGGCGAATAAGCGTAGAGTCGGTCATGTCAGTCCTCGATCAGTACCGCATCGTCGGGGGCGAAGTAGAGCGGCACGCGCTCGCCGATCTGCGGCATCCGGCTGCGATGAGTGGTGACCACGCGCAGCGGATGGCCTTGCGCGTCGAACTGCAGGTGTGTCAACTCTCCCTGCCAATGAATATCATGCAGCGTGCCGATGATGCAGTTGCTGCGCTGGGCATCGGCATCGAGCGCAATGTGCTGTGGCCTGATGCACAGCAGCTTGTCGAAGCCGCGTTGTGCGCCGTAAGTGAAACAGCCGATCACTTTGCCGGCGCAGCTGACGGTGGTCATGCCTTGCTGCGCGGTAGTTTCCAGGGCGGTAGCCGGCAGCAGGTTAGCGCGGCCGAGGAACTCGGCCGCGAAGCGGTTCGTCGGATGATGGTACAGCGCGCGGGTTTCGCCGTGGGCGATGAGATGGCCGTCGCGCATGATGCCAATCTTGTCCGCCAGCGTCAGCGCTTCGCCCTGATCGTGGGTGACGTACAGGATGGTCAGATCCGGCAGCTCGCGGTGCAGGCGTGCGATCTCTTCCACCATGCTGTGGCGGATTTGCGCGTCCAGCGCCGACAGCGGCTCATCCAGCAGCAATACTTTGGGGCGCACCGCGATGGCGCGAGCGATCGCCACCCGCTGTTGCTGGCCGCCGGAAAGCTGGTTGGGATAGCGCTTGGCGTAGGCGGACATGCCGACGATGGCCAACGCCTCTTCGACGCGCTCGGCGGTCAGGCCGCGCGGCTTGCCCTGCGCGCGCAGGCCGAACGCCACATTGTCCTCGACGCGCATATGCGGAAACAGCGCGTAGTTCTGTACCACCATGCCCAGGCCGCGCTCATAGGGCGGCACGTCGGTGACATCGACGTCACCGATGGCAATACGCCCGGCGGAGGGCTGCACGAAGCCGGCGATCGCTCGCAGCACGGTGGTTTTACCCGAGCCGGAGGGGCCGATCAGCGCCAGCACTTCGCCGGGGGCGATGGTGAGCGTCAGGGGTTTCAGCACCTCGGTGCCGCGATACGACACGCTGACGCGGTCGAGCTGAATGCCCGACGGCCCGGCGATGTCCTGGCTGCTATCCCGCGCCTCGGCGCGGGAAGTGAGGGTAGAAGGCATGGTCAGCGTCATTCTGTCACCTTGTGCCAGCGGGAGATATCGGCGGACAGGCTGCTCACCACCTGGTTCCAGTCCGGCGCCCAGATCTCTACACCCTGCAGCGCGGCCTGCGACTGCCTGAAGTTATCGTCGGTCGGGGTGACATCCTTACGCACCGGCATGCCGTAGGAAATGGCGCTGACGCTGCTCTGGGCTTCTTTGCTCAGCAGGAAATCGATCAGTTTTTTGCCGTTGGCGCTTTGCGGCGCGCCTTGCACCAGGCCGATGTAGTAAGGCAGCACCAGCGTGCTGCGTTTGCCGTCCGGCCCGGCCGGCCAGAACACCTTGACGTTCGGGTTGCTGCGCATCTGCGCCAGGTTCATCTGCAGATCGCCGTTGGCCACCAGCAGCTCCCCCTTATTGACCAGCGCGGTCAGCTTGCCGGTGGAGGCCGAAGGGCCGACGTTGTTGCTTTGCAGCTTGCCGAGGTAGTCGAAACCGGCATCTTTGCTGCCGAAGCTGTGAAACGCCTGCAGCATCACTGCGGTGCCGTCACCCGCCTGGCCCGGCGTGGAGTACTGCAGCTTATTGCGGAACTGCGCGTCCAGCAGCTGTTGATAGCTGGCAGGCGCCTGCGGCAGCAGTTTGGCGTTATAGATGAAGCTCAGGTAGTTGTTCACCAGTGGCACGAACTGCGGCTGGGCGTCGGCGATCTGCGCCGCATCCTGCGGGGTGAAATCCTGCAGCAGTTTTTCCGCGGCGGCGCGCTGGATGAACGGCGGCAGCGTCACCAGCACGTCGGCCTGCGGGTTGCTGCGCTCCTTCGACAGGCGCTCCACGATGGCGCCGGAGCCGCCTTCGACGTACTGCACCTTGACGCCGGTCGCCTGGGTGAAGGCGTCGAACTGGGTTTGATACCAGCTGTGATCGCCGTCGTGCAGACCATCGGCGGAGTAGACGGTCACCACCGCATCGGCGGCCCAGGCCGGCGCGGCGCCGAGTGCGATGGCGGTCATCACGACCAGACGAGAAAATTTCATAGCTTCAGCCTCACTGTTGCGGGTTAATGCGAAACTGGTATACACCAGATATGCGGCCAAGCTAATCGGCAAATATGACAAACAAATGAAAGCGGCAAAATATATTTGCCTTAAAAGGGGGATCGAGCGTGGGTGAGGAAGGCGGGACGGCGGGCGCCGGCCCCGTGATAATCGAGGTTAGAGCGTATCGACTTCGATGCGCAGGCTGTCGTGGCGCCAGTATTCAATATCGAAATCGAGGATGCGGCCGTGCTGATCGTAATTCAGTCGACGCAGCAGCAACGCGGGCAAGCCGACCATGGCGCCGAGCGCGTTGGCGGCGCGGTAAGGCAGGGCGGTCGGGTAGAACGACAGGTGCATGTTGCTGTAAATCAAATCGTAATGCTGTTGATAAACCTCGGTCAGGCTGCCGTTGAGATCGTGACTGAGCAGTTCCGGCACCCGCTGCGGCAGGCAGTGGTTCTCGCAATAGCAGATGGCGCGGCCGTCGGCATAGCGCACGCGGCGCAGCAGATACACCTGATCGAACGGTTCGAGCGCCAGCGGCTGCATGACGTCGAGCGGCACAGTGGTTTTTTCGCCGGACAGCAGAGCGGTGCGCGGCGTGCGCCCTTGCTCCTGACAGAGACGGTGGAAGTTGGTGTTCTGCGTCGGATCCAGCCACAGCCGTTCCGGCGTGACGAACCAGCCGCGGCGATCGGCGCGGTAGATGGCGCCGGTGGCTTCCAATTGCGCCAGGCTTTCGCGAATGGTGACGCGGGTGGTGGAGAAGATGGCGCACAGCTCGCGCTCCGAAGGCAGCTTATCGCCGGCCTGCAGCGCGCCGCGGGTAATGCGCGCCTGGAGCTGATCCTTGATCTGCAGGTAGTGAGGCATATCGCCCTGATGTTCTTTCATTTCATCTCGCTATGGCATCGGCCCGACATTCCGGCACGCGCTTATTATACATAGCCAGATGAATTTTTTGTTTCACCGCGCTTTGTCGTTTGACCGGGGCAGGAATTTGCCGCCACAATGATCGCAATCTGGTATAGACCAATAGGTGAATAACATGTCCGATCGTAACTACCTGCTGTTGACCCCCGGCCCGTTGACCACGTCGAAAACGGTGAAAGAGGCGATGCTGTATGACAGCTGCACCTGGGATGAAGATTACAACCTCGGCGTGGTGCAGCGCATTCGTCAACGGTTGGTGGCGCTGGCGACGCCGTCTGCCGGTTATACCTCGGTGCTGCTGCAAGGCAGCGGCAGCTTCGCGGTAGAGGGCGTGCTGGGCACGGTCATCGGCCCGCACGACAAGCTGCTGATCGTCAACAACGGCGCCTACGGGGCGCGGATGATCGAAATGGCGCGGCTGATGGATATCGACCACCACGCTTTCGACTGCGGTGAGGTGAATGAACCGGACGTGGCGGCGATGGAGGCGGTGCTGAAAAGCGATGCGCGCATCAGCCATATCGCCATGGTGCACTGTGAAACCACCACCGGCATGCTCAATCCGCTGCAGAAGGTCGCTGGTCTGGCGGCGCGCAATGGCAAGACCTTTATCGTCGACGCCATGAGCAGCTTTGGCGGCATCCCGTTGGATGTGGACGCGCTGGGCATCGATTTTCTGATCAGCTCCGCCAACAAATGCATTCAGGGCGTGCCGGGCTTCGCGTTCGTCATCGCCCGCCGCAGCGAGCTGGAGAAATGCGCCGGCCGTTCACGCTCGCTGTCGCTGGATCTGTATGCTCAGTGGCGCTGTATGGAGGATCAGGCCGGCAAATGGCGCTTTACGTCGCCGACCCACACCGTGCTGGCCTTCGCGCAGGCGCTGAAAGAGCTGGAACAAGAGGGCGGCATTGCCGCGCGCCACCACCGCTATCAGGCCAATCAGCGGCGGCTGGTGGCGGGTATGCGCGAGCTGGGTTTTGAGACCCTGCTGGACGATGCGCTGCACTCGCCGATCATCACCGCGTTCTATTCGCCAAAGGCTGATACATACCGCTTCGCCGAGTTTTATCAGCGTCTCAAGCAACAAGGCTTCGTGATTTATCCCGGTAAAGTGTCGCAGAGCGACTGCTTCCGTATCGGCAACATCGGCGAAATCTATCCGCAAGATATCGAACGTTTGCTGGCGGCCGTCGGGCAGGCGATGTACTGGAATCAATAAGGATTGACCATGAAACAGATCAACGCAGTAATCCTCGACTGGGCGGGCACCACGGTGGACTTCGGCTCCTTTGCGCCAACGCAGATTTTCGTCGAGGCGTTCAAGCAAACCTTCGATATCGACATCAGCCTGGCGGAGGCGCGCATTCCGATGGGGCTGGGCAAATGGCAGCACATCGAGGCGCTGGGCAAGCTGCCAGCGGTCGACGCGCGCTGGCGGCAGAAGCTGGGACGCTCGATGAGCCATCAGGACATTGACGCGCTGTATCAGGCGTTTATGCCGCTGCAAATCGCTAAAGTGATCGACTTTGCCGATCCCATCGAGGGCGTGCCGCAGGCGATCGCCGCTCTGCGCGAACAGGGCATTAAAATCGGTTCCTGCTCCGGCTATCCGCGCGCGGTGATGGAAGTGCTGGTGCCCGCCGCCGCGCAGCGCGGCTACGCGCCGGATTACTGGGTCGCCACCGACGATCTTGCAGCCGGCGGGCGACCGGGGCCGTGGATGGCGTTGCAGAACGCGATCGCGCTGGGCATCGATGCGGTGGCGCATTGCGTGAAGGTGGATGACGCGGTGCCGGGCATTGCCGAAGGGCTGAACGCCGGGATGTGGAGCGTCGGGCTGGCGCTGTCCGGCAACGAGTTTGGCGCCACCTGGCAGGAGTATCGCCGGATGACGGCAGGCGAGATAGAGCGCCGCCGCGCGGCGGCCGCCGATAAGCTGTACGCGGCGGGCGCGCACTATGTGATAGACACGCTGGCGCAATTGCCGGCAGCGATTGCCGACATCAACCGGCGGTTGGCGAACGGCGAGCGGCCGTAACGACCGAACGCGGGGCA
The DNA here is from genome assembly GCF_022678525.1 of Serratia sp. PGPR-27. Lineage (NCBI taxonomy): Bacteria > Pseudomonadati > Pseudomonadota > Gammaproteobacteria > Enterobacterales > Yersiniaceae > Serratia > Serratia sp. PGPR-27. Next base: position 24,044 of record NZ_JALBYS010000021.1, read on the forward strand.
TAAAAAAACCGGGGATTATCCCCGGTTTTTTCGTTCTGAGACGGCGTTAGCGATGCGCCAATTCGACTTCGTCTTCGCTGTCCATCACGGCTTTGTCGGTTTGCTTCATCAGCTGGCTGGTGATGGTGCCCGCCGCCATGGAACCGTTGACGTTCAGCGCGGTACGGCCCATGTCGATCAGCGGTTCGACCGAGATCAGCAGCGCGACCAGCGTCACCGGCAGGCCCATCGCCGGCAGCACGATCAGCGCAGCGAAGGTGGCGCCACCGCCCACGCCCGCCACGCCGGCGGAGCTGATGGTGACGATGCCGACCAGGGTGGCGATCCACACCGGATCCAGCGGGTTGATGCCGACGGTCGGCGCCACCATCACCGCCAGCATCGCCGGGTAGAGGCCCGCACAGCCGTTCTGGCCGATGGTGGCGCCGAACGATGCCGAGAAGCTGGCGATGGATTCCGGCACGCCCAGGCGACGGGTCTGCGCTTCCACGTTCAGCGGAATGCTGGCGGCGCTGGAGCGGCTGGTGAACGCGAAGGTGATCACCGGCCACACCTTGCGGAAGAACTTCATCGGGTTAACGCCGGTGAAGGCCAGCAGGACAGCGTGAACCACAAACATGATGGCCAGGCCGATGTACGAAGCCACCACGAAGCTGCCGAGCTTGACGATATCGTGAATGTTGGAACCGGCGACCACTTTGGTCATCAGCGCCAGCACGCCGTACGGCGTCAGCTTCATGACCAGACGCACCAGCTTCATCACCCAGGCCTGCAGGGTGTCGATAGCCACCAGCACGCGCTCGCCTTTCGGCTTGTCGTCTTTCAGCAGCTGCAGCGCCGCCACGCCGAGGAAGGTGGCGAAAATCACCACGCTGATGATCGAGGTCGGGCTGGCGCCGGTCAGATCGGCGAACGGGTTTTTCGGGATGAACGACAGCACCATCTGCGGCACCGTCAGATCGGCCAGTTTACCCACGTAGTTGGTCTGGATCGCCGTCAGGCGCGCGCTTTCCTGCGCGCCCTGCACCAGGCCTTCGGCGGTCAGGCCGAACAGGTTGGTGACCAGCACGCCCACCAGCGCCGAGATCAGCGTAGTGAACAGCAGCGTGCCGATAGTGAGGACGCTGATTTTGCCCAGCGAAGAGGCGTTATGCAGCTTGGCCACCGCGCTCAGGATCGAGGCGAACACCAGCGGCATGACGATCATTTGCAGCAGTTGCACATAGCCGTTACCGACGATGTTGAACCAGCTGATGGATTCTTTCAGTACCGGGTTATCGGAGCCGTACACCAGCTGCAGGCCCAGACCGAACACCACGCCGACCACCAGGCCGACCAGCACTTTTTTCGCCAGGCTCCATTGCTTGTGGCGGGTTTGCGCCAGCAGCAAAAGGAGCGCGACAAACACCAGCACGTTAATCACGAGCGGAAGATTCATCCCCAATGTCTCCAATAATCTTTCTTATAAAAACGACTACGCATCACGTATGTCGCGATGTAAATATCGTAACAGTTTGCTGAGTGGTCTACTTATATCCAAATGGAATTTGATATAGCTTTTTGTGTGTTTTTGTTTGTTTTATATACATCAAGGTGATGTGTTAGGCGGTTTTTTGTGATCAGAGTCTGATATTTCTGATTTGCTCGACATAGGATTGCACCGGCAGGGTGAAATCACCTTGCCAGCAGATGGCAAACGCCACCAGGCACAGACACAGCACCCGCTCCAGCTGGTTGCCTTTTTGCGAGTTGAGCAGCGGCAGGCGAAAACGCCAGCGGCATGGCCACAACAGCGGCACGCCGGCGGGGGTGAGCATATCGGCCAACAGATGGCTGAAGTAGCCGATGATCATGGCGTGCAGCGCATCGGCCGGGATCGGCCAGCTGCGCGGTACGTCCAGTTGGAACAGCGCCATGCCGCCGGCGATCGCCAGCAGGCTGTGGGTGAAACCACGGTGGCCGAAGGCGCGGGCGATGGGCAGGGCAATCCAGCGCAGGCGCTGGCCCAGCACCGACTTGGGGTGATCGATGTCCGGCAGCAGCGAGGTCAGCAGCGCGGCGGGTATGATGTGCCACCAGTCGCCGGTAGCCAGCTCTGGCGTCACTTCCGCCTTCTTGGCGAAGATCGCGCAAGCGACAGAGAATATAAGGTGTCCTTCCGCGGTCATGCTGTTGCGATTCCGGCTGGTAAACTGTTAATTTATCCAGTATATGGGAAAATTCCCAGTAGTGGAAGCAGTTACCCTGTAACCAATTGTTTATTTTCCCCTGTTTTACAACGGCTTGTTACGGCAATGGGTAACAAATCATCGATTTTGACGGGCGAGAACAAAAAGCGGGCAATGGGGGAGTGAAACGGAAAGCAACGAGCGCGGTTTTACGGTGTGCGGCGGGAGGAAGCGGCGGCCTTGAAGCGCGCTGCGTGGCAGTGACAACGCGCTGCGGGCCGTCGCTTTCCCTGCCATGCAGCATAATGAGAACGTCACGCCAATTCAATAAAATGAAACGGTGTTTCGTTTATTTTGCGGTTCGGATCCCTTTTATGCCGCAGGGCGCCGGTGCCCGGCGCCGCAGAATCAGGCAAAGTGGGCAGGGGTGAGCTGTTCGAGGGTCTCCAACTGGTGATCCGCCAGCGCCCAGCGCGGGTCGTGGCGGTATTCGGCGGCCGGGATCACGATGGAACGCATGCGCGCGGCCTTGGTGGCGATCATGCCGTTAAAGGAGTCTTCCAGCGTGATGCAGCGCAGCGGATCGCTGCCCAGGCGTTCGGCGGCGATCAGGTAGACCTCCGGATGCGGTTTGCTGTACGGCAGGTATTCGGCGGAAACCAATTGATCGAAGTAGCCTTCAAGATCGAACATCTTCAGCACCTGCCGTTGCATGTGCAGCGGCGAGGCGGAGGCGAGACCGATGTTCAGTCCCTGGCTGCGGCACAGCTCCAGCGCCTGCCGGACGCCAGGCAGCAGCGGGCGCGTCTCGTGCACCAGCTCGATGGCGCGCTCGATAATCCGCGCCGACACCTCTTCAAGCGTAACCCCTTGCCACGGCATCGCCTGGTACCACATTTTCACCACCAGATCGATGCGCAGCCCCAGCGTGTCCGGCAGCTTGTGACGGTCGGACAGATCCAAGCCCAGCGCGCCGAAGATATCCAGCTCGGCCTGCAGCCACAGCGGTTCCGAGTCGATCAACAAGCCGTCCATATCAAAAATTGCGGTTTCAATGCGTTGCGAATAAGCCATTAGCGGTTAACTCCTGCCGGCGCGGGTGAATGTGCCCGACACTTTATCATCGCCGGTGACGAGACTAAAACCTTTGCCTGCGCGTGTGGCTTTTGCCAAAACGCAGGATATTCCACACCTCGCGCAATTTTAGCCACCAGCGCTGGTGTTGACGCTCGGTGACCTGTTGCAACATGCGCGCATAATCCAGCACCAACCCCGGCGTCCAGGTCATGCTTTCTCCGCGGCTGCGCAGTACCGCCAGCATCCACAGGTTGGGATCCAGCACCAGCAGCAGAAAACGGCGCCACAGATGTTTATCGCCCAGCACGCCTTCCAACGCGCTGTCGAGCGCGCCGATGACCGTGGTGGAGCAGTTGCGCCGGGTCAGATTGTAGGTGGCGTCCTGCCGATAACGCAGCCAGAATGCGCGCAGCGCCGCCGGGTTATAGCGGTAGAATTGAATTTTCTTGTCCGGTGGGCACCAGGCGGCGATCTCGCCCGCCAGGTCGGGCAGGAAACGTCCGTCGACGTTGTTCTGTTCGCCGGCGTGCAGCAACTGACGGAAATCCTGAACGGAATGGCTGATGTCGTTGAGTGGGTAGTGGCTGATATACACATCCGGCGCGAGCGCCAGGGCGGCGTGACCGGTGGAGATATTGCCGCCGCCGTCGACCGCCGCGATGTATCGGTCGACGATGTAACGCCGGCGCGGATCTTTAGCCGCGCCAATCGGTGTCCAGACATACACCGTGAGCGGCGCAGTCTCATCCTCCGGGTGCGCTGGCTGCCGCGCGGGGTGCTGATTCAGAGAGAAGTTTGTCAGTCTGCGGGCGATATGCAATAAAGCCCAGCCGGAAAGCACCATCATCACGCCGAGGCAAAAGGGCACCGTCATCCGGTGCGGCGCCGGCCAGCCGACAAAGATCATCAACGAAAGCAGGATCTCGCCGCCGCCCGCCAGCGCCACGCCTTTCCATCGACTGTGCTGAATCACCGTGGAGGAGGCGATGCGCACGGCGCCGTCAAGCAGCAGCGCGCTGCCAAACATCACGGTGGCGACGATGTTATCGTCTGCGGGCACGTCCAACGTTAGAAAGGCCATAAAGACAAAACCCAATCCTTTCAGCAGCACCGGCCTGCTGGCCGAAGAGCCGATCACCAGCGCGGCGGATATCGCCACCAGCCCCTCCAGCGCCAGGATGACCGCCAGCGCATCCAGCGCCAGCACGGACCGGCCATCCTGCAGTATGTCGAACAGCATCAGCGCCCCTGCGGCTATCCACAGCCAACCGAACAGCACCAGCAGGCGGCGCTGGCCGTGCAGCGCTTGCGCGCCCAGCAATAAGATAATCAGTCGAATCATGGCGGCCTCTGGCTAAACGGATAACGTTATCTCTTCAATGATAGTGCCCGGATGTCGTTAAGCAGTTGATTTCGGCGAATTCGGCTAAGCTTGTAGCACAGCGGGAATGAAGAAAACGGTGGGCGAGTTTCGCCAACTGCAGGTAGACTTAGCCGATTCGGTTACGTCGCTAACAAGGGGAACACATGACGTATCAACAGGCCGGGCGTATCGCCATTTTGAAACGCATTCTCGGATGGGTGGTTTTTATCCCGGCGTTGCTGTCGACGCTGATTTCCGTGCTGGGCTTTATCTATCAGCACAGTGAAAAAACCAAGGGCATCAACGCAGTGATGCTGGATTTTGTCCACGTGATGGTGGACATGGTGCGTTTCAATACGCCGTTCCTGAACCTTTTCTGGTACAACTCGCCGGTGCCGGACGTGGATAAAAGCCTGTTCAGCGGCGCCAATTTGATGTTCATCATCATCTATATATTGATCTTCGTCGGGCTGGCATTACAGGCTTCCGGCGCGCGCATGTCGCGCCAGGTCAAGTTCATTCGCGAAGGACTGGAAGATCAGATGCTCCTGGAGCAGGCCAAGGGCAGCGAAGGGCACACGCGTCAGCAACTGGAGGAACGCATCACGCTGCCGCACCACACCATTTTCCTGCAGTACTTTCCGCTGTACATCCTGCCGATCGTGATTGCAGTGATCGCCTGGTTCGTGATCCGCCTGTTGGGGCAGTTGGCCGGCGCGGCCTGAACCATGAACGGGGCGCCGCTCGGCGCCCCGGAACGTCATGACGCTTCCGGCTGCAACAGCGCCTCTACCGCGCGCTGAGCCGCCACCCAATGTTGGCCGCCGAACAGGTTGCTGCGGTTGAGCAGGTAGTACAGCTGATACAGCGGCTGGCGCTCGATAAACCCGGCCCCCAGCGGCCACACGCTCTGATAGCCGTCGTAGATCTGCGGCGGCAGCTCCGGATACAGCGGCAGCATCGCCAAATCGCACTCTCGGTCGCCCCAGTAGCTGGCCGGATCGAACAGTATCGGCCCGTGGGCGGTCATCGCGCAGTTGCCCGGCCACAGGTTGCCGTGCAGCAGGGAAGGCTGCGGTTGGTGGTGCTGCAAGCGCAGATACACCCGATCGACGATGTCGTCGATGTCGCCGAAGGTCATGCCTTTTTCCGCCGCCAGCTGCAGCTGCCAGCCGATGCGCTGCTCGGCGAAGAATTCCGACCAGCGGCGTTGCCAGGCGTTGGGTTGCGGGGTGGTGGTCAGATCGCTGTCGAAGTCGAGACCGAACTGCGGTTGCTCGCTCCACTGGTGCAAATGCGCCAGTTGTTGCCCCAGGCAGTAGGCGCCGTGAGCGTCGAGGGGTTTCAGCTGCTGATACTCCAGCAGCAGGAAGCTGTAATCGCGATCGCTGCCGACGCCGTACACTTCCGGCACCCGCACGCTTTTGCTGCGCGCCAGCAACGCCAGCTGATCGGCCTCGGCGGTGAATATCGGCAGTTGTTCACGGGCGTCGCATTTCACGAACACCTCGTTGTCACCGTAACTCACGCGCCACGCCGGGTGAATGTCGCCCCCGGGCAGTTCAATCCTTTCGCGTATCTCTGCGCTGCCAAGATGTTCACTTAACAGACGGCTAACGGCTTGCCACATGGTATGTCCCCCTCTGTGCTGCCTGATAATTCATTAGGTTAGCGTCTTTCCCGTGGTGAAAACACGACGCGGCGCACAGCCGGCGTCAAAGGCGGCGATTTTTTCAGCGCCTCGCCAGCTCAAAGTATATACCCTATTGATTAATTTAAGCGCAATACCGATTGCAACTTGATAACAACGACGGAATGAGCGGGGGGAATGTGATGCGGCGAGTAGAAGGCTTCGCCGCATCGGGGGAATTAACCGCCGGTGAGCGCGCTTTGGTTACGCTGTAACGGGCGTAATTTACTGTACAACAAGGCGATCACGAACAGCACGGCCTGCACGATGACGATGCAGGGCCCGGTGGCGCCGTCGATGTGGAAGCTGATCAGGGTGCCGAGCACGCAGGAGAACACCGACACCACCGTCGCCACCATCAGCATGCGGTCGAAGCGGCGGCACAGCATAAAGGCGATGATGCCGGGGGCGATCAGCATGGCGATCACCAGGATCACCCCCACGGCCTGCAGCGAGGCGACGATGGTCATCGCCAGCAGGCACAGCAATCCGTAGTGCAGCAGCTTGACCGGCAGGCCAATCACCCGCGCATGGTGCGGATCGAAGCAGTACAGCATGAAGTCTTTGCGCTTGAGCAGCACCACCGCCAGGGTGATGCCGGCGATCAGCAAGGTTTGCTTCAGTTCGCCGTCGGTAATGCCCAGCATGTTGCCGAACAGAATGTGGCTCAGGTGCTGGTCGGTATCGATGCGCGAGAACAGCACCAGGCCGAAGGCGAACATGCCGGAAAAGACGATGCCCATCACCGTGTCCTCTTTCACCCGGCTGTTCTCTTTCAGGTAGCCGGTGGCTACCGCGCAAAAGATGCCGGAGAGGAAGGCGCCGATCGCCAGCGGGATGCCGACCACGAACGCCACTACGATGCCGGGCAAGACGGCGTGCGAGATGGCGTCGCCCATCAGCGACCAGCCCTTGAGCACCAGATAGCAGGAGAGCACGGCGCACACCACGCCGGTAACGATGGCGGCGACGATCGCCCGCTGCATGAACGGGTAGGCGAAGGGTTCGCTGAGCAGTTGATACAGGGTGTCCATCAGCGGCCTCCGGTTTGCGAATGTGCCACGCGGCGCCGGGATGCCAGCAGGCCGTGTTTCGGCGCGAAGAAGAACGCCGCCAGGAATACCAGCGTTTGCAGGGTGACGATCACCCCGCCGGTGGCGCCGTCGAGGAAGAAACTCAGGTAGGCGCCGATGCCGCTGGTCAATGCGCCGATGATGATGGCGATAATCACCAGCCGGCTGAAGCGGTCGGTCAGCAGGTAGGCGGTGGCGCCCGGCGTGATCACCATGGCGATCACCAGAATGGCGCCGACGGTTTGCAGCGCGGCGACGGTGCAGGCGCTGAGCAGGGTGAAGAACAGGATCTTCAGCTTCAGCGGCGACAGGCCGATCGACACCGCGTGGCTTTCGTCGAAGAACACCGCCAGCAGATCTTTCCACACTAGGCACAGGATCAGCAGCGAAACGCCGATGATGATTTCCACCTGCAGCACGTCTTCGTCGGCGATGCCGAGGATATTGCCGAAGATGATCGACTGTACGTTGACCGAGGTGGGGTTGAGCGACACGATCAGCAGGCCGACGGCGAAGAAAGTGGAGAAGATAAAGCCGATGATGGCGTCTTCGCGCAGCCGGGTGATGTGGCGCACCAGCGTCATCGCCAGCGCCGCCAGCATGCCGGTGAAGAAGGCGCCGGCGGCGTAGGGCAGGCCGAGGGCGTAGGCGCCGGCCACGCCGGGCACCACCGAGTGCGACAGCGCATCGCCCATCAGCGACCACCCTTTCAGCATCAGGTAGGCGGACAGGAACGCGCAGGCGGCGCCGACGATGGCGCTGACCCAGATGGCCTTCACCATGTAGTTGTAACTGAAAGGTTGCAGCAGAAGGTCCAGCATCAGGATTGTTTCTCCCTGGCCTGGCTGTTGGCCGGCGGATCGCTTTTGGTGTGGCCGTAGAACACCGCCGGGCGTTCATCGTCGGTCAACACCGTGACGGTGCGCGGATCGTTGTCGTCGTGCAGATCCGGGCCGGAAAGGTTGATATGGCGCAGCACGCCGCCGAACGCCTGCTCCAGGTTGCTCTGGGTGAAGGTGGTCTCGGTCGGGCCGGCGGCCAGCACCGTACGGTTGATGAGGATCACCCGATCGCAAAACTCCGGCACGCTGCCGAGGTTGTGGGTGGAGACCAAAATGAGATGGCCTTCGTCGCGCAGCGCGCGCAGCAGCTCGATAATCGCATTCTCGGTTTTCACATCCACGCCGGTGAAAGGTTCATCCAGCAGCAGCACCGTGCCCTGTTGCGCCAGCGCGCGCGCCAGAAATACGCGCTTCTTCTGGCCGCCGGACAGCTCGCCGATCTGCCGGCCGCGCAGCTCGCTCAGGCCGACGCGCTCCAGCGCCTTGTCGACCCGCAACCTGTCCTCACGTGACGGAATGCGCAGGAAGTTCATCTTGCCGTAGCGGCCCATCATCACCACGTCTTCCACCAGCACCGGGAAGTTCCAGTCGACGTCTTCGGTCTGCGGCACGTAGGCGATCAGGTTCTTTTTCAGCGCGTCCGCCACCGGCTTGTCGCTCAGCGACACCTGGCCGGCGGTGGGCCTGACCAGGCCCATGATGCTTTTGAACAGCGTCGATTTGCCGCTGCCGTTGACGCCGACCAATGCGCAGATCGAACCGCCGTTCAGGGTGAAGCTGGCGTTGTGAATGGCGGTGTGCCCGTTGTTGTAGGTTACGGTGACGTCGTCCACGTTCAATTCAGGGCGGACAAACGGTTCATGGGTCATTGATCGAATCCTTTGGCGATGGTTTGCACGGTGGTGTTAAGCAGGTCGATGTACGTCGGCACCGGGCCATCGCGGGTGGACAGCGAGTCCACGTACAGCACGCCGCCGTATTTGGCGCCGGTTTCTTTCGCCACCTGCCTGGCCGGCTTGTCGGAAATGGTGCTCTCGCTGAACACCACCGGAATATGGTGGGCGCGCACGGCGTCGATCACCCGGCGCACCTGCTGCGGCGAGCCTTGCTCATCGGCGTTGATCGGCCACAGATAAACCTCTTTCAACTGATAGTCCTGCGCCAGGTAGCTGAAGGCACCTTCACTGGTCACCAGCCAGCGCTGTGCGGCCGGAATGCGCGCCAGGCGTTCGCGCAGCGGGGCGTCCAGCGCGCCGATTTTCTCTGCGTAGGCCTTGGCATTGCGGTTATAGGTTTCCGCATTGGCCGGATCGTGCTCCACCAGCGCCTTGCGGATATTCTCGATATACACCAGCGCGTTGCTTGGCGACATCCAGGCATGCGGGTTCGGGTTGCCGTTATAGGGCCCTTCGCGGATCGGCAGCGGGGTAATGCCTTCGGTGACTACCGCCGCCGGCACCTGTTTGATGTTTTCGAAGAAACGCTGGAACCAGCGCTCCAGGTTCATGCCGTTCCACAGGATCAGGTCGGCGTGCTGTGCCTTGACGATGTCGCGCGGAGTCGGTTGATAGTCGTGGATCTCGGCGCCCGGCTTGGTGATGGATTCCACCACGGCGGCGTCACCGGCCACGTTCTGGGCGATATCCTGAATGATGGTGAAGGTGGTCACCACGCGCAGCTTTTTTTCCGCCAGCGCGTTTTGGCTGACCAAGGCGGCGCCGAGCAGCAGGCAGGCGAGCATGAAAGGGCGTAACAATGCGGCAGAGCGGGAAGGGCGACTGCGACGAAAAGCGCAAATTATCAATGGCATGATGACGTCTCCTGGTTCAAATGAAAATGATTATCAATATCAATTGAAGCGAAGTCAAGCGCCACTTGCCCACCGCCGGCGGGGTATTTCTCCAACTGAAAAAATAATACCGTCCGGGGAGTTATAGCATTTTATGTATCAGTATGTAACCGCTGAAGGTAGTCCTCACAGCTGCATATCGCCACCTCCGGCTGTTTTCCCAATGCCAACTGCCCGAACCCCTGCGCCAGGCGCAGTACATCCTCTTGATCCAGCACGGTTATGAACGCAAAACTGTTGCTGCCGAGTTCGTGGTGAACGCCATTTTCGTCTGTCACCGACGTGACAAAACCCTCGCGCGTCAATTGCCCGGTCAGCTTCGCCAGGTCGGTTAATCCCTCTTCCTGATAGCGAAAAGTCACCACAAAGCAGCTTGTTGCAGATTGACTCATAAATCACCTCTTGGTATATGGATAGCTTGAGATTAGCCCAAAAAATTACTGCAGGTGTCCTTACAAGTTGTATATGCTACGCAACTCATTGAAAGGAGTGAGGGATTCTGTGAAAACAAAAATAGGTTGCCTAACGGCAATTTTACTTTTGTCGGGGTGCGCCAAAGACCCGCAAACGGCAAGCAATATTTCAGGCAGTGGCACAACGCGCGGCGGTTGGTTAAAACCCCCTCCGCAGGCACCGGTAAACCGCACGGGCACCCCGGTTGCTTATAACGATTACATTCGTCAGGCGGCCAGCAACTATGGCGTTGACGAAACGCTGATTAAAGCGATTATTCAGGTGGAGTCCGGGTTTAACCCGAACGTGGTCAGCACCTCGAACGCAGTGGGATTGATGCAGCTTAAGGCTTCTACCGCCGGCCGCGACGCCTATCGCATGAAGGGACGAAGCGGGCAACCCAGCTCGCGTGAGCTGAAGGATCCGGCGGTCAATATTGATCTGGGAACGGCCTATATCAATATTCTTCAAAGCCAGCAGCTAGCCGGGATCAACAATCCACAGACTTTGCGTTACGCCACCATCGTTTCGTACGTGAATGGGGCGGGTGCCATGTTGCGCACCTTCTCCTCGGACAAGCGCGTGGCGGTCAATCGCATCAATCAGATGAGCCCGGATGAGTTTTATCAGCACATCCAGAAAAAGCACCCGGCACCGCAGGCGCCGCGCTATTTGTGGAAGGTGACCACCGCCTATCAGGCGATGTCGCAGTAATCCTCTCTTTTGTCGAATCGGCCGCTGAACGCGGCCGATTTTGTTTTCGGCACCGTTTCAGCGCGCGACCCACCTCTCATTTTTCGTTATTTCCTCACCGCTTATCGGAAAAACCGCACAAAAAGTTAAATTTAAGTTAGCAGATAAATCTTTACGTTCATTCAATAAGTTACCGGTAACATTTTTGCTTTTGTGCGCATTCTGACCTTCAATAAATATACAGATAAGTAACAAATTATTTTAAAAACCCGTATCGATCGCAAGGTTGCGGTTAAATAGTTGTGACTATCTTTGGATGGAATGTGACATGTCGAATCATAAAACCAACAATTCGCGGCGCGATTTCTTGTTGAAATCGATGACCTTAATTCCTGCGGCGGTAATTGGTGGCAGCGGCGTTGGCGCGCTGACGGCACCGACACCGGCGGTCGCAGCCTCGAACACCTCAACGCAGAACGATTACCAACCGACCTTTTTCACCCCGGAAGAGTGGGCCTTCATCAAGGCCGCCGTCGCGCGCCTGATCCCGGCCGACGATCGCGGCCCCGGCGCGCTGGAAGCCGGCGTGCCGGAGTTTATCGATCGCCAGATGAATACCCCGTACGCCACCGGCTCCATCTGGTACATGCAGGGGCCGTTCAACCCCGATGTGCCGAAGGAGATGGGCTATCAGCTGCCGCTGGTGCCCAAGCAGATCTATAACCTCGGCATCGCAGACGCCGACGCCTACAGCAAGAAAACCGCCGGCAAGCCTTTCGCCGAACTGGATGGCGCGCAGCAGGACGCCATGCTGCAAAAGTTCGAGTCCGGCGAGGCGGAGTTCCAGCAACTGCCGTCGAAACTGTTCTTCTCCTATCTGCTGCAAAACACCCGCGAAGGTTTCTTCAGCGATCCGATCCATGGCGGCAACAAAGACATGGTGGGTTGGAAGCTGATTAATTTTCCGGGCGCGCGCGCCGATTTTATGGACTGGGTTGAGCGAGGGGAGCGTTATCCCTTCCCACCGGTCTCGATTCGTGGGGAGAGGGGCTAACCATGGCAACGGTAATGAAAAAAGTAGACGCGGTGATCGTCGGCTTCGGCTGGGTGGGCGCGATCATGGCCAAAGAGCTGACCGAGGCCGGCCTCAACGTGGTGGCGCTGGAGCGCGGCCCGATGCGCGACACCTATCCGGACGGTTCTTACCCGCAGGTGATCGACGAGCTGACCTATAACATTCGGCGCAAGCTGTTCCAGGATCTGTCGAAAAGCACCGTCACCATTCGCCATAACAGCAGCCAGACCGCGGTGCCTTACCGCCAGCTGGCGGCGTTCCTGCCGGGCACCGGCGTCGGCGGCGCCGGCCTGCACTGGTCGGGCGTGCATTTCCGCGTCGATCCGATCGAACTGCGCATGCGCAGCCATTATGAAGAGCGTTACGGCAAAAACTTCATTCCGAAGGACATGACCATCCAGGACTTCGGCGTGACTTACGACGAGCTGGAGCCGTTCTTCGACAAGGCGGAGAAAGTGTTCGGCACCTCCGGCACCGCCTGGACCATCAAGGGGCAGAAAGTAGCGCAGAAGGGCGGCAACCGCTTTGCGCCGGATCGCTCCGACGACTTCCCGCTGCCGGCGCAGAAAAATACCTACTCCGCTCAGCTGTTCGAGAAAGCGGCGCTGGAGGTGGGTTACCACCCTTACAACCTGCCGTCCGCCAACACCTCGGATTCTTACACCAACCCGTACGGCGCGCAGATGGGCCCGTGCAACTTCTGCGGTTTCTGCAGCGGCTACGCCTGCTACATGTATTCCAAGGCCTCGCCGAACGTCAACATCTTGCCGGCGCTGCGCATGGAGAAACGCTTCGAGCTGCGCACCAACGCCAACGTGCTAAAGGTCAACCTGACCGACGACAAATCCCGCGCCACCGGCGTGAACTACGTCGATGCGCAGGGCCGCGAGATTGAACAGCCGGCCGATCTGGTGATCCTGGGCGCGTTCCAGTTCCACAACGTGCACCTGATGCTGCTGTCCGGCATCGGCAAGCCTTACGATCCGGTAACTGGCGAAGGGGTGGTCGGGCGCAACTTCGCCTACCAGAACATGACCACCATCAAGGCGTTCTTCGATAAAGACGTGTTCACCAACCCGTTCATCGGCGCCGGCGGCAACGGCGTGGGCGTGGACGACTTCAACGCCGACAACTTCGATCACGCCAAAGAAGGCTTCGTCGGCGGTTCGCCATTCTGGGTCAACCAGGCGGGCACCAAGCCGATCTCCGGCCTGCCGACCCCGCCGGGCACCCCGGCCTGGGGCAGCAAGTGGAAAGCGGCGGTGGCGGATGCCTACACCCATCACGTGTCGATGGACGCCCACGGCGCGCACCAGTCGTACCGCAATAACTATCTGGATCTCGATCCCAACTACAAGAACGTCTTTGGCCAGCCGCTGCTGCGCATGACGTTCGACTGGCAGGAAAACGACATCAAGATGGCGCAGTTCATGTACGACAAGATGGCGCCGATCGCCAAGGCGATGAACCCGAAACTGATCGCCGGCAGCCCGAAAAACGCCAACAGCCACTTCGACACCACCAGCTACCAGACTACCCACATGAACGGCGGTGCGGTGATGGGGGAAGATCCGAAGACCAGCGCGGTCAACCGCTATCTGCAGAGCTGGGACGTGCACAACGTGTTCTCGATCGGCGCATCGGCCTTCCCGCAAGGGCTGGGCTACAACCCGACCGGCACCGTGGCGGCGCTGGCTTACTGGTCTGCCCGCGCCATTCGCGAGCAGTATCTGAAAAACCCAGGCCCATTGGTGCAGGCATAAGGACGGCGAACGATGAAAGCATTTGTACCGGCACTGGTTCTCAGTGCAGTGAGTTTTTCCGTTTGGGCGCAGGACGCCACCGTCAGCAGCGAGCTGATCAAGCGCGGTGAGTACCTGGCGCGCGCCGGTGACTGCGTGGCCTGCCATACCGATGGCAAGAACGGCAAAACCTTCGCCGGCGGCCTGGCGATGGAGACGCCGATCGGCACCATCTACTCGACCAACATCACGCCGGACAAGAAAACCGGCATCGGCGATTACAGCTTCGAGGATTTCGACAACGCGGTGCGTAAGGGCGTAGCCAAAAACGGCAGCACCCTGTACCCGGCGATGCCGTACCCGTCGTTCGCGCTGGTGAAAGAGGACGACATGCGCGCCATGTATGCCTATTTCATGCACGGCGTGCAGCCGGTGGAACAGGCCAACAAGGACTCTGACATCCCGTGGCCGCTGTCGATGCGTTGGCCGCTGAGCATCTGGCGCGGCATGTTTGCGCCGTCGCCGGCGGACTTCGTTGCCGACGCCAAGGCCGATCCGGTGATTGAACGCGGACGCTACCTGGTGGAAGGCCTGGGCCACTGCGGCGCTTGCCATACCCCGCGCAGCATCACCATGCAGGAAAAAGCGTTGAGCAACAGCGAAAGCGACGACTACCTGTCCGGCAGCAACGCGCCGATCGACGGGTGGGTGGCTTCCAGCCTGCGCGGCGACCGCAAGGATGGCCTGGGCAGCTGGAGCGAAGCCGAGCTGACCGAGTTCCTGAAAACCGGCCGTAACGACAAGGCGATCGTGTTCGGCGGCATGAGCGACGTGGTGGAGCACAGCCTGCAATACCTGAGCGACGACGATCTGACCGCCATCGCGCGCTACCTGAAATCGCTGCCGCCGAAAGACGGCAAGCAGCAGGCGGCGCCGGTCGAAGACAGCGTGGCCAAGGATCTGTGGCGCGGCGACGACAGCAAGCCCGGCGCGGCGCTGTATGTCGATAACTGCGCGGCCTGCCACCGCACCGACGGCGTGGGCTACAAGCGCGCCTTCCCGTCGCTGAAGGGCAATCCGGTGGTGCAGACCGAGGACGCGACTTCGCTGATCCACATCGTGCTGACCGGCAACACCACGCCGGCGGTGCAGGGGGCGGTATCCAACATCACCATGCCGCCGTTTGGCTGGCGTCTGAACGATCAGCAGGTGGCGGACGTGGTGAACTTCATCCGCTCGAGCTGGGGCAACAGCGCCAAACCGGTGAGCGCTTCCGACGTAGCCGACGTGCGTAAAGACCGCTCGATGATCCGCGACGAGAAGGAGATGGGCAGCGCCGAGGTGCCGGACCATCCGGACGCGAAGAAATAAACCGCTTAAGGGCTCCGCAAGGGGCCCTTAGTTTTTACTGAGTGCGCCGTTTTTTTCAGCACATTGTGTTCGCAAATCGTTCATTCGGCCGATAAAACATAGACCCGCAGCGGATTTTTCATTATCCTTTGCCGTCCTTTCATCAGGCGTAAGTATGAAATATCGCTTTAATTCACTGATTATTATTAAAAAACTCGCGGAGAAGGATATCCCGTTAGGCGCAATCGTTGTCGCCGCAGATTAAGGTAGACTGTCTCATGAGTACGATTTCTCCCGATTCAGGCACGCTGACGGCCGCTCAGCCTGCCAAATGGAACAAAACCGACACCGTTTGGATGTTCGGTCTCTATGCGACTGCGGTGGGCGCCGGTACGTTGTTCTTGCCGATCAACGCCGGCCTGAACGGCCCGCTGGTGTTGCTGTTGATGGCGCTGTTCGCTTTCCCGCTGACCTATTTGCCGCACCGCGCGCTCAGCCGCTTCGTGCTTTCCGGCTCCAGCCGCGACGGCAACATTCACGATGTGGTGGTGGAACACTTCGGCGTGCTGGCCGGCAAAATCATCATGATGCTGTATCTGATGGCGTTCTTCCCGATCGTGCTGGTGTACAGCATTTCGATCACCAACGCGCTGGACAGCTTCCTGATCCATCAGTTCCACGTGGCCCCGCTGCCGCGCATCTGGCTGAGCCTGGCGGTGGTGGTGGTACTCAATCTGGTGCTGCTGCGCGGCAAAGACAGCATCGTGGCGGCGATGGGCATGCTGGTGTTCCCACTGCTGGTGTTCCTGATGGGCATTTCGCTCTATCTGATGCCGAGCTGGAATACCGCCAACTTCGTGCACGGCCTGGCCGCCACCCGCTTCGACACGCCGGGGTTGTGGCATTCGCTGTGGCTGGCCGTGCCGGTGATGGTGTTCTCCTTCAGCCATGCGCCGATCATCTCTTCCTTCGCCTCGACCCAGAAGAGCCTGTACGGCGACAAGGCGGAACGCCGCTGCGCGCGCATCATGCGCTATAGCTATGTGCTGATCTGCGTTACCGTGCTGTTCTTCGTGTTCAGCTGCGTGCTGAGCCTGTCTCATGAAGACATGCTGCAGGCGAAAGAGCAGAACATCACGGTGCTGACTACGCTGGCCAACAAGTTCTCCAACCCGCTGATCGCCTACCTTGGCCCGGTGATGGCGATGCTGGCGATGGCCAAATCCTATCTCGGCACTTCGCTGGGGGTGACGGAAGGGGCGACCAGCCTGATCGACGGCGTCACGCGCGCGGTCGGCAAGCCGCTCAGTTCGCGCATGACGCACCGCATCTCGGCGGCGTCGCTGTTCCTGCTCACCTGGGCGGCGACGGTGTGGAACCCCAGCGCGCTGCACATCATCGAAACCATCAGCGGCCCGCTGATTGCCGCCATCCTGTTCATTCTGCCGATGTACGCCGTGCGTGCGGTGCCGGCCATGCGCCAGTACCGCGCGGCGAGCAACGTATTCGTGCTGGTGATGGGCCTGATTGCGCTGTCGGCGCTGATCTACGGCCTGATGTGATCCCCTGGGCGCGCCGCTTCCGGCGCGCCTCTTATCCTTCCTTTACACATCCCTTTGCAATTAATCGCCGACATGCCGGGCGTTATCTTTGATAATGCAAGCCATTCTCATTAGTATTTTCTGAATGTATTCATGACTAAGGAGTTTTTCGTGCACCGTCGAATCATTTTGCCGGCGCTGGTTTGCGCCGCCTTGCTCGCCTCTCCGGCGATGGCCACCACTTATCCGCTGACGCTGACCGACACGTCCGGCCAGACGATCACCCTCCAGCAAGAGCCGAAACGCATCGTGGTGCAGGACGGGCGCGACATTCTCACGCTGGCGCTGCTCGATCGCGCCAATCCGTTTGGCCGGCTGGTGGCCTGGAATAACCTGCTGAAGAAAAGCGATGCGGCGACCTGGGATATCTTGCAGAGCAAATGGCCGGGGGCGAAAAACATCATCGATATGGGATTCAGCGATAAGGGTGAAGTGAACCTGGAGAGCGTGATCGCCAAGCGGCCCGATCTGATGATCGCCCAGCTGCGCTCCAAGCCTTCGCTGAGCCAAACCGGCGTGCTGGATAAGCTGAAGGCGCTGAACGTGCCGGTGCTGTTCATCGATACCATGCTCAAGCCGGTGGAAAACACGCCGAAAAGCGTGACGCTGCTGGGGGAAACCCTCAACCGCGAAAGCGAAGCCAAGCAATATACCGATTATTATCAGCAGCATTATCAGGCCATTCTGGCCAAAACGCAGGCGGTGGCACCCAAACCGCGGGTGTTTTTCGAAGCCAAGGCTGGCCTGAATGGGCTGGAGTCCTGCTGCTTCACCCATGCGCACGTCGGCTGGGGGGCGCTGGTCGAGGCGGTCGGCGCGCGCAACATCGGCTCTGCGCTGTTGCCGGGCGCGACCGGCGACGTGGCGCTGGAAAAAGTGATCGCCATGAAACCGGACGCCTACATCGTTTCCGGCTCACAGTGGGCCAGCAAGACCAACGCCGCGGTGCCGTTCGGCTATGGCGTGACGCAGCAACAGGTGGATGAGGCTTTCAACCGCATGAAACAGCGCCCGGGCTTCGCGCAGGTGTCGGCGGTGAAAGAGGGGCGGTTCTACGGCATCTACCATAATTTCTACAACCATCCGTACAACATCGTGGGGCTGGAGTATCTGGCGAAGTTTATCTACCCGGCGCAGTTCCCGGATCTGGATCCGGCCAACACCTACAGCGAGATCCTCAGCCGCTTTACCGAAGTGCCGGAAGGCAAGGGCATTTTGGGCGCGCAGGCGCCGATGGGGAAATAACGGCAACGGGCGCGACGATCGCGCCCGTTTTGTGTGATCAGGCGGCCGGCGTATAGGTGGAGATGATCTCCAGCACGCCGTTGATAATGAACTGTACCCCCATGCACACCAGCAGGAAGCCCATCAGGCGCGAGATCGCCTCGATGCCGCTTTTCCCTACCAGGCGCATGATGGCGCCGGAGCTGAGCAGGCAGCCCCACAGGATCACCGCGACCGTCAGGAAGATGGCGACCGGCGCCACGGCCAGCACCCAGGGTTCAAAACCCAGCGTGTTCGCTTTGACGCTCGACGCCGAGCTGATGATCATCGCGATGGTGCCCGGCCCGGCGGTGCTCGGCATGGCCAACGGCACGAAGGCGATGTTGGCCGATGTCTTGTGGCGCAGCTCGTGCGACTTGCTCTCCACCTCCGGCGCCTCATCGGCGCTTTGTTGCGGGAACAGCATGCGGAAACCGATGAAGGCGACGATCAGGCCGCCGGCGATGCGCAGGCCGGGGATCGAAATACCGAAAGTGTTCATCACCACCTGCCCGGCGTAAAACGCCACCGTCATGATGCAGAACACATAAACCGAGGCCATCAGCGATTGCTGATTGCGCTCTTCGCGCGTCATATTGCCGGACAAGCCGAGCAGCAACGCCACCGTGGTCAGCGGGTTGGCCAGCGGCAACAGCAGCACCAAACCCAGTCCGATGGCCTGGAATAACTGCAAAATACCCGTCATAAAGTAGACTCCCTGTGCAACGTTCAGGCCGCCAGGCGGCGGCCTACGAGCTAAACAGCCTAGCCTGCCGCGTGCCTGGCGGCAATGGGGATAGCTCGTAACGTTAATTAACCGTCGGCCGGCGTTTCATCATTGCCGTTGCACTCGCCGGCGAGCTCAGGTTCATCCTCACATCCCAACGGGGCGTCGTTGACCGCAATCGCCCGCGGTGCCGAACGCGCACCAAAATGCATCAGCCCCTATAACGTCGTTAATACCGCGCACCCATGATGAGCGCAGGCTGAAAAACGAGCGGCGCTCAGAAAAAAATGCACAATTTTTGTGTTTTATGGCCTTTTTCGCCGCAATTGGCCGGTAAAGGCCGACGTTCAGCACCAATTGCTACACCCCGCAGGCTCAGCTGCCTACCATAGGCGCGCTTTAAAACGATAATGAGATTGATTATGCAAGACGAGTTGAAACTTTTACTGGGGAAAATCAGCGCATTCGCGCTTTCCGCCGCCTTCATGGCGGCATTGGTCGGCCTGGTGTTTATCGATGTGCACTGGTTACATAACTTCGTGCATGAAACCTCGCTGACCGAAGCGGCGCAGGAACTGTTGCTGCTCGCCATCGCCGGCGGTTTTTTCGCCGCGGCCTGGCGGCAGGCGGAACGCCGCTCCGCCTGGATGCTGGTCGGCGGCTTCTTTCTCTGCATGCTGATCCGCGAGATGGACTTCGCCTTCGATGCGTTGTGGCACGGCGCCTGGGTGTGGTTCGCGCTGGCGGTCGCCTTGGTCTGTCTGTGCCATGCCGCCAGGCACATTGCGGCGACGGTGCGCGGCCTGGCCTATTTCGCGACGCATCCCGGCTACGGCATGATGTGCGCGGGCCTGCTGTGCATTCTGGTGTTTTCACGCCTGTTCGGCATGAGCGCGCTGTGGCAAACGCTGATGCTGGACGGCTACAACCGGGTGGTGAAAAACATGGTGGAAGAGGGTTGCGAACTGCTGGGCTACGGCCTGTGTCTGCTGGCCACCCTCAGCTACATGAAGACCGTTTTTGCGTCGAATGAAGCGAAAGTGTGAGGGCGACGGCGCTTTATTTATCCGGAACAATTTTAGTGATACTATTCGCTTAGCCGAATTCGGCTGAGAAGGTATGCGTTCCATTCTGTATACCCAGTGAGGTTTCAATCTGGCAATTGTGGGCGAGATCTGAAACCTGGCTGACCAAACCCAAAATCCAATTTTCGTACTGCATGTGATCTGTCGTGTGGGTCACCACTGTAGATAAGGAATTATTAATGCCTGTTATTACTCTTCCTGACGGTAGTCAGCGTCATTTCGACCACCCCGTTTCCCCGATGGATGTCGCGCGCGATATCGGCCCTGGCCTGGCGAAAGCCTGTATCGCCGGTCGCGTCAATGGCGAACTGATTGATGCCAGCGATCTGATCGAATCGGATGCGCAACTGGCCATCATCACCATCAAAGACGAAGACGGTCTGGAAATCATGCGCCACTCCTGCGCGCACCTGCTGGGTCATGCGATCAAGCAGCTGTGGCCGGATACCAAAATGGCGATCGGTCCTGTTATCGACAACGGTTTCTATTATGACGTGGATATCGACCGCACCCTGACGCAGGAAGACCTGGATCTGCTGGAAAAGCGGATGCACGAGTTGGCCGATAAGGATTACGACGTCATCAAGAAGAAGGTCAGCTGGCAAGAAGCCCGCGACACCTTCGCTGAGCGCGGCGAAATCTATAAAGTGGCGATCCTGGATGAGAACATCAGCCATGACGATCGTCCTGGCCTGTATCACCACGAAGAATACATCGACATGTGCCGCGGCCCGCACGTGCCGAACATGCGTTTCTGCCACCATTTCAAGCTGCAGAAAACCTCCGGCGCTTACTGGCGCGGTGACAGCAAAAACAAAATGCTGCAGCGTATCTACGGCACCGCCTGGGCAGACAAGAAGCAGCTGAACGCCTACCTGCAACGCCTGGAAGAGGCGGCCAAGCGCGATCACCGTAAGATCGGCAAACAGCTCGATCTGTATCACATGCAGGAAGAAGCGCCGGGCATGGTGTTCTGGCACAACGACGGTTGGACTATCTTCCGCGAGCTGGAAGCCTTCGTGCGCATGAAGCTCAAAGAGTACCAGTACCAGGAAGTGAAAGGTCCGTTTATGATGGACCGCGTGCTGTGGGAAAAAACCGGCCACTGGGAAAACTACAAAGACGCCATGTTCACCACCGCGTCGGAAAACCGCGAATACTGCATCAAGCCGATGAACTGCCCGGGTCACGTGCAGATCTTCAACCAGGGCCTGAAGTCGTACCGCGATTTGCCGCTGCGCATGGGCGAATTCGGCAGCTGCCACCGCAACGAGCCGTCGGGTTCCCTGCACGGTCTGATGCGCGTGCGCGGCTTCACGCAGGATGACGCCCACATCTTCTGTACCGAAGAGCAGGTGCGCGCCGAAGTGAACGAATGCATTCGCATGGTCTATGACGTGTACGGCACCTTCGGCTTCGACAAGATCGCCGTCAAGCTGTCGACTCGCCCGGAAAAACGCATTGGTACCGACGACATGTGGACCCGTGCGGAAGAAGACCTGGCCGCCGCGCTGACCGAGAACGGCATTCCGTTCGAGTACCAGCCGGGCGAGGGCGCCTTCTACGGACCGAAAATTGAATTTACCCTGCATGATTGTTTGGATCGCGCATGGCAATGTGGTACCGTGCAGCTCGATTTCTTCTTGCCGGGCCGTTTGGGCGCCTCGTATGTTGGCGAAAACAACGATCGCGTCGTGCCGGTAATGATTCACCGCGCCATTTTGGGCTCCATGGAACGCTTCATCGGTATCCTGACCGAAGAATACGCCGGGTTCTACCCGACCTGGATCGCTCCGGTGCAGGTGGTGGTGATGAATATCACCGACAGCCAGTCTGATTACGTCCAGCAATTGACCAAAAAACTGCAGGATGCAGGTATTCGCGTGAAAGCGGACTTGAGAAATGAGAAGATTGGCTTTAAAATTCGCGAACATACTTTACGTCGAGTCCCTTACATGTTGGTGTGCGGCGACAAAGAGGTCGAAGCCGGCAAAGTTGCCGTTCGTACCCGCCGTGGCAAAGACCTGGGAAGCCTGGACGTAAACGAAGTCGTAGACAAGCTGCTGAAAGAGATTCGCAGCCGTAGTCTTCATCAACTGGAGGAATAAAGTATTAAAGGCGGAAAACGAGTTCAACCGGCGCGTCCTAATCGCATTAACAGAGAAATTCGCGCGCAAGAAGTTCGCCTAACCGGCGTCGATGGCGAGCAGATTGGTATTGTCAGTCTGAATGAAGCTCTTGAAAAAGCTGAGGAAGCGGGCGTTGATTTAGTAGAAATCAGCCCAAATGCCGAACCGCCAGTTTGCCGAATCATGGATTACGGCAAATTCCTCTACGAGAAGAGCAAGTCGACGAAAGAACAGAAGAAGAAGCAAAAAGTTATTCAGGTCAAGGAAATCAAATTCCGTCCTGGCACCGATGATGGCGACTATCAGGTCAAACTACGCAACCTGATTCGCTTTCTGGAAGATGGCGATAAAGCCAAAATCACCCTGCGTTTCCGTGGGCGTGAGATGGCGCACCAGCAGATCGGTATGGAAGTGCTTAACCGCGTCCGTAAAGACCTGTGTGAAGATATGGATCTGGCAGTGGTCGAATCCTTCCCTACGAAGATCGAAGGCCGCCAGATGATTATGGTGCTCGCTCCTAAGAAGAAACAGTAAGGCTTACAAGTAATGGAACCCGCGCGGCGCTTGCGCTGTGTGGGTTTTATTCGCCCAACTGATTCGTTGTTTAACAATGCGAAGTGGATTTAATTAAAATGCCAAAGATTAAAACTGTACGTGGTGCAGCCAAGCGCTTCAAAAAAACCGGCAGCGGTGGTTTTAAGCGTAAACATGCCAACCTGCGTCATATTCTGACCAAAAAAGCAACCAAGCGTAAACGTCACCTGCGTCCGAAAGGCATGGTGTCTAAAAACGATCTGGTCCTGGTTACCGCGTGCCTGCCGTACGCATAAGCCATTTTTTTTGAATTTAGAATAAGACTTTAGGAGAGAGCATATGGCTCGCGTAAAACGTGGTGTAATTGCACGCGCACGTCACAAGAAAATCATGAAGCAGGCGAAAGGTTACTACGGTGCCCGTTCGCGCGTATATCGTGTTGCCTTCCAGGCAGTAATCAAAGCTGGTCAGTATGCTTACCGTGACCGTCGTCAACGTAAGCGTCAGTTCCGTCAGCTGTGGATTGCACGTATCAACGCAGCTGCTCGTCAGAACGGTCTGTCTTACAGCAAGTTCATCAACGGCTTGAAAAAAGCCTCGATCGAAATTGACCGTAAGATCCTGGCTGACATCGCAGTCTTCGACAAAGTGGCCTTCGGCGCACTGGTTGAGAAAGCGAAAGCAGCTCTGGCGTAAGTCAGTTGAAGAGGGAGCTTGCTCCCTCTTTTAATCTTTGTTTTCAGCGACAAATATTGACTTTTATTGCCCGCCGCTATATCACTGGTGGACAATTATCGACAAGGTACCGCAATCATGCACGCAGCTCTTTTTCGTTTCTTTTTTTACTTTAGCGCCTGATTTCAGGAGGCTTTGCGCGTAAGAAAAGAAACGAAAAGTAGCGCCTAAGCCTCCCTCGTGGAGGCTTTTTTGTTTTTGGCCATCGTCTCGCCTTGCCAGGCGTTGCGGTGAGGGCGGCAGACGCAACGCGGGCCATGCGCCGCGCAGGCGAGCCGGCCGGCCGGCAACGTATTGAAAAGTCTTTGAATAATGGTCAAAGGCGTGTTCGAATATAGATAACAATTACTTAGGGCCATCCCGGCCAGAGGAAGAGGAAAGCAATGCCACATCTCGCAGAGCTGGTTGCCAATGCCAAGGCAGCCGTAGAAGATGCCCAGGATGTTGCCGCGTTAGATTTGGTGCGCGTCGAATATTTTGGCAAGAAAGGTCATTTCACCTTGCAGATGCAGTCTCTGCGTGACGTACCGGCGGAAGACCGTCCGGCGGCCGGCGCGGTGATCAACCAGGCCAAGCAAGAGGTGCAGGACGCGCTGAACGCGCGTAAGAACGCGCTGGAAAGCGCCGCGCTGAACGCGCGCCTGGCGGCTGAAACCATCGACGTCTCCCTGCCGGGCCGTCGCATGGAGAACGGCGGCCTGCATCCGGTGACCCGCACCATCGACCGTATCGAAACCTTCTTCGGCGAGTTGGGCTTTTCCGTTGCCACCGGCCCGGAGATTGAAGACGATTATCATAACTTCGACGCGCTGAACATCCCTGGGCACCACCCGGCGCGCGCCGACCACGATACCTTCTGGTTCGACGCCACACGCCTGCTGCGCACCCAGACTTCCGGCGTGCAGATCCGCACCATGAAGAACCAACAGCCGCCGATCCGTATCATTGCGCCGGGCCGCGTTTACCGTAACGACTACGATCAGACTCACACCCCGATGTTCCACCAGATGGAAGGGCTGATCGTCGATAAAGACATCAGCTTCACCAACCTGAAGGGCACGCTGCACGATTTCCTGAACAACTTCTTTGAAGAAGACCTGCAGGTTCGTTTCCGTCCGTCCTACTTCCCATTCACCGAGCCGTCCGCTGAAGTGGACGTGATGGGCAAGAACGGCAAGTGGCTGGAAGTGCTGGGCTGCGGCATGGTGCATCCGAACGTGCTGCGCAACGTCGGCATCGATCCGGAAGTTTACTCCGGCTTCGCCTTCGGCATGGGCATGGAGCGCCTGACGATGCTGCGTTACGGCGTCACCGACCTGCGCGCATTCTTCGAAAACGATCTGCGTTTCCTCAAACAGTTTAAGTAAGGCGGGAATATCACATGAAATTCAGTGAACTCTGGTTGCGCGAGTGGGTAAACCCGGCCATCAGCAGCGAAGCATTATCCGATCAAATCACCATGGCCGGCCTGGAAGTGGACGGCGTGGATCCGGTTGCCGGCGCGTTTAACGGCGTTGTGGTGGGTGAAGTGGTCGAGTGCGGTCAGCACCCGAACGCCGACAAACTGCGCGTCACCAAGGTCAACGTTGGCGGCGACCGCTTGCTCGACATCGTTTGCGGCGCGCCGAACTGCCGTACCGGCCTGAAAGTGGCGGTCGCCACCGTGGGCGCGGTGCTGCCGGGCGATTTCAAAATCAAAGCCGCCAAGCTGCGCGGCGAGCCTTCGGAAGGCATGCTGTGCTCGTTCTCCGAGCTGGGCATTTCCGACGATCATGACGGCATCATCGAGTTGCCGCTGGATGCGCCGATCGGCACCGACATCCGTGACTACCTGAAACTGAACGACAACACCATCGAGATCAGCGTTACCCCGAACCGCGCCGACTGCCTGGGTATCATCGGCGTCGCGCGCGACGTGGGCGTACTGAACCAGGTGGCGCTGACCGAGCCAGACATGAGCCCGGTGGCCGCTGCGATTGACGCCACGCTGCCGATCCGCGTTGACGCGCCGCAGGCGTGCCCGCGCTATCTGGGCCGCGTGGTGAAAGGCATCGACGTCACCGCGCCAAGCCCGCTGTGGATGCGTGAAAAGCTGCGTCGCTGTGGCATCCGCTCCATCGATGCGGTGGTTGACGTCACCAACTATGTGCTGCTGGAGCTTGGCCAGCCGATGCACGCTTTCGATCTGAGCCGCATCGACGGCGGCATCGTGGTGCGCATGGCGGAAGAAGGCGAAACGCTGAGGCTGCTGGACGGCAGTGAAGCCAAACTGAACGCCGACACCTTAGTGATCGCCGATCATCAAAAAGCGTTGGCGATGGGTGGCATCTTCGGTGGCGAGCATTCCGGCGTCAACGGGGAAACTCAGGACGTGCTGCTGGAATGCGCCTTCTTCAGCCCGCTGTCGATCACCGGCCGCGCGCGTCGTCACGGCCTGCACACCGACGCTTCTCACCGCTATGAGCGCGGTGTCGATCCGGCGCTGCAGTACAAAGCGATGGAACGCGCCACGCGCCTGCTGCTCGATATTTGCGGCGGTCAGGCCGGCCCGATTATCGACGTGACCCACGAGAACGAACTGCCGAAGCGCGCCACCATCACGCTGCGCCGCGAGAAACTGGATCGCCTGATCGGCCACGTGGTGCCAAGCGAGCAGGTCAGTGACATTCTGCGCCGCCTGGGTTGCCAGGTGACCGAGCAGGGCGACAGCTGGCAAGCGGTCGCGCCAAGCTGGCGTTTCGATATGGAGATCGAAGAGGATCTGGTGGAAGAAGTGGCGCGCGTTTACGGCTACGACAACATCCCGGATGTGCCGGTGCGCGCCGATCTGGTGATGACCCAGCATCGCGAAGCCGATCTGACGCTGAAGCGCGTGAAGACCATGCTGGTCGATCACGGTTATCAGGAAGCGATCACCTACAGCTTCGTCGATCCGAAGGTGCAGGCGCTGCTGCACCCGAATGAAGAAGCGCTGATCCTGCCAAGCCCGATTTCGGTAGAAATGTCGGCGATGCGCCTGTCGCTGTGGACCGGCCTGCTGTCTGCGGTGGTGTATAACCAGAACCGCCAGCAGACGCGTCTGCGCCTGTTCGAAAGCGGCCTGCGCTTTGTGCCTGATAGTGCGGCAGATCTGGGTATCCGTCAGGATGTCATGCTGGCGGGCGTGATCGCCGGCCATACGCACGATGAACATTGGGATCTGGCGCGCAAGCCCGTCGACTTCTATGATTTAAAAGGGGATCTGGAGTCCGTCCTCGAGCTGACCGGTAAATTATCCGAAATTCAGTTCCGGGCGGAAGCCAATCCGGCCCTGCATCCAGGGCAAAGTGCGGCGATTTATTTGCACGGCGAACGCGTAGGTTTCATCGGTGTGGTTCACCCGGAACTTGAACGTAAACTGGATCTTAACGGCCGCACCGTGGTGTTTGAACTGGAGTGGAACAAGCTTGCGAGCCGCGCCGTGCCTCAGGCGCGGGAGATTTCGCGCTTCCCGGCAAACCGCCGTGATATCGCCATTGTGGTGGCTGAAAACGTCCCCGCAGAAGATATTTTGGCCGAGTGTAAGAAAGTTGGCGCAAATCAGGTAGTTGGCGTAAACTTGTTTGACGTGTACCGTGGCAAGGGCGTGGCAGAAGGTGACAAGAGCCTGGCTATCAGTCTGGTATTGCAGGATACCGCTCGTACACTGGAAGAAGAGGAGATAGCCGCTACCGTTGCAAAATGCGTAGAGGCTCTAAAACAGCGATTCCAAGCATCCTTGAGGGATTGAACCTATGGCGCTTACTAAAGCTGAAATGTCAGAACACCTGTTTGAGAAGCTTGGGCTTAGCAAACGGGACGCCAAAGACCTGGTGGAACTGTTCTTTGAAGAGGTCCGTCGGGCTCTTGAGAATGGCGAACAGGTAAAACTGTCGGGTTTTGGCAACTTTGATCTGCGTGACAAGAACCAACGTCCGGGGCGTAACCCGAAGACCGGCGAAGACATTCCGATTACGGCGCGCCGTGTGGTGACCTTCCGTCCGGGACAGAAGCTGAAAAGCCGGGTAGAAAACGCCAGCCCGAAAGGGTGAGTGACGTGACATCAAAAAAGGCCGCTTGCGCGGCCTTTTTCTTTTCTGAGACAAAATTCAGTTTATTCCTAATGGGCAATGCATGAATTAAAATTATTCATTAAATCACCTCGGCGAAAATTTATTTAATCTCAATTACGGAGTATTCTTATATCTTATTTTGTGTGGTGAGTGGCCATATTTGTTGTTTCAATAACGGCCGTAATAATGGCCAGGGCCGTCGCCGCGGTGGCCACCGCCCCCGTGCGGGCCCCAGCAGCAGGCGCTCAGGGTTGAGGCCAGGGCTACAACGGTCAGCAGCATACCGATACGTTTAATCATCTTATAATCCTCCGGTGGAAATCCATTTAACTATAATTGCCGCGCCGCTTGAGAGACGTCAGTTATTCGTTAAATCTTGTCAGTGGTTATGATAATTAAAGGTGGCGGCAAACAGTGTAGGGATTGTGTAAGGCCGTCGAAAACAATCTGAAAATAGGCATCGGTGAGATAGTCGTTAAATAAGCACGCTGATATAACCACTGCAGCAAGAAAATAGAGTGAGAAGATGAAATGAAAAAGATCCTGTTGCTGGTGTGTTTCCCGCTGTTGCTGCCGCTGGCGGCGAAGGCCGATGTCTCCGTCGATATCAACGTGCCGGGCGTTTCTCTGCATCTGGGGGATCAGGACCGTCGCGGCTACTACTGGGATGGCTACGACTGGCGTCCACCGCAGTGGTGGCATGCGCACCAGGGCCGCGGCCTGGGTGAGCGCAATGCGCGCGGTATGTACTGGGACGGCGGACGCTGGCAACCTTCGCCGCCGCGTGGCTATGAGCATCGTGGGCCGGAACGCAGCGGCAATCCATTCCACGGCGATCGCGATAGTGGCGACCACGACCGCCGTCATGACGATCGCGGTGACCATGACCGCCGCGAAGGCGGCCGCAGCCAACCTTATCCACCGGGCAACTCCGGCCCGCATCGTTAATCCCTGAGTTTATCGGCGGCTGGTTTTGCCATCATTGTTGCGATGACGGGCAAGGTCAGCTGCTGCTTTCCTGAGCCACTATCTACGCAAGACTTCCCCTTGCGGCGTTAACCCCCTAATATTCGACTCAAACGTCAATTATCCGGCCACGACAGCGGCCGGCAGGGAACCGCCGCGCATGCCAACCAGCCGTACCTTCACCTTACTGTTGCAACATCAACGCTACCGCGATAAACGCCAGCTCAGTCTGTTGGCGCTGGGCGTGGCGGTGGCGTTGCTGGTCAGCCTTTGCGCCGGCGACCAATGGATATGGCCGTCAGAGTGGTTCAGCGATCGAGCGCAACTGTTTGTTTGGCAACTGCGTTTGCCGCGCGCGCTGGCGGTGATGCTGGTCGGCGCCGCCCTGGCGGTGGCGGGCGCGGTGATGCAGGCGCTGTTTGAAAATCCTCTGGCGGAGCCCGGTCTGCTGGGCGTAGCTAACGGCGCCGGCGTAGCGCTGGTGCTGACGGTGTTGTTGGGGCACGGTTTGTTGCCGGTGGCGCTGATGAGCGCCGCCGCGATAGCCGGTGCGCTGGCGATGACCTTCTTATTGCTGGGCTTCGCTCGCCGGCGACGTCTGACCAATGCTCGGTTGTTGCTGGTCGGCGTAGCGCTGGGCATCGTGTGCAGCGCGCTGATGACCTGGGCGGTCTATTTCAGCACCAGCCTCGATCTGCGGCAGCTGATGTACTGGATGATGGGCGGTTTCGGCGGCGTCGACTGGCGCCAAAAGTGGCTGGTGCTGGCGCTGCTGCCGGTGTTGCTGTGGCTGTGTGGCCAGGGCCGAGCGCTCAACCTGATGGCGCTGGGCGAGGTGCAGGCGCGCCAGCTCGGGCTGTCGCTGCATGTGTGGCGTAACCTGCTGGTGCTGGCGATCGGCTGGCTGGTTGGCGTCAGCGTGGCGCTCGCCGGGGTGATCGGCTTCGTTGGGCTGGTGATCCCGCATATTTTGCGGCTCACCGGCCTGACAGACCAGCGCT
The DNA here is from genome assembly GCF_022678525.1 of Serratia sp. PGPR-27. Taxonomy (NCBI): domain Bacteria; kingdom Pseudomonadati; phylum Pseudomonadota; class Gammaproteobacteria; order Enterobacterales; family Yersiniaceae; genus Serratia; species Serratia sp. PGPR-27. Next base: position 53,551 of record NZ_JALBYS010000021.1, read on the forward strand.
ATCTGCTGCCGGCCTGCGCGCTGGCGGGAGCCGGGGTGTTGCTGGTGGCCGATGTGATCGCCCGCGTTGCGCTGCTGGCGGCCGAGCTGCCGATCGGCGTGGTGACAGCCACGCTGGGGGCGCCGCTATTTATCTGGTTACTGACCCGGACAAAAGGCGTAAGGTAGTTTTCTTCATTCACCTGCCATTAAAAAACCAAAGGATGACAACCGATGAGCAAGCCAATCGACAACCTGCCGTTACAAACCATCGAAAATCAAACGACCACGCTGGGTGCCTATCAGGGCAAAGTGCTGCTGGTGGTCAACGTGGCCTCGGAGTGCGGCCTGACCAAGCAGTACGAAGGGCTGGAAGCGCTGTACGAAACCTATCGCGAGCGGGGGCTGGAAGTGCTGGGGTTCCCGTCCAATGAATTCCTGGGCCAGGAGCCGGGCAGCAACGAAGAGATCCTGGCGTTTTGCCGCGGCACCTTCGGCGTGCAATTCCCAATGTTTGCCAAGATTGAGGTGAACGGCGAACACCGTCATCCGCTGTACCAAGCGTTGATTGCCGCACAGCCGGAGGCCGTCGCGCCGGAAGGCAGCGAGTTCCTGGCGCGGATGACCAGCAAAGAGCGTGCGCCGAAGCATACCGGCGATATTCTGTGGAACTTTGAGAAATTCCTTATCGCGCGCGACGGCACGGTGATCCAGCGCTTCTCGCCGGACACCACACCTGAGGATCCGGCGCTGGTGGCGGCGGTGAAACAGGCGCTGGCAGGGTAATACGGATGCTGCAACTCGTTGAGGTTGGGGTGGCGGGGCGCCTGGCGCCTTTTTCGGCACAGATTGACGGCGGGTTGCAGGTTCACCTGATCGGCCCAAATGGCGCAGGGAAGAGTACCCTGCTGGCGCGGGTGGCGGGTATGCTGCCGGGGCGGGGCGAAGTCTGCCTGGACGGACGCGCGCTCTCCGATTATCCGGGGAGCGAGCTGGCGCGCCGACGCGGTTATCTCAGCCAGCAACAGCCGCCGGTGTCGCTGATGCCGGTGTTTCAGTATTTGGCGTTGCACCGGCCTGCCGGCGCGGCGCAAACCGAGGTGGAACACACCATCCTCTATCTGTGCCAGCGGTTGAAGCTGGTGGATAAACTGTCACGCATGCTGACACAGCTTTCAGGTGGAGAATGGCAACGGGTGCGGCTGGCGGCGGTATTGCTGCAGGTGTGGCCCAGCGTTAACCCGCACAGCCGATTGTTGTTGCTGGATGAACCAACCAATAGCCTGGATGTGGCGCAAAAGGTCGCGCTGGATCGCCTGCTGCGCGAATTCTGCCAAAGTGGGCGCAGCGCGCTGGTGTGCGCACACGATCTGAATCATACCCTGCAGCAGGCCGATCGGGTTTGGTTGTTGCACGCTGGGCAGTTGGTCGCGCAGGGCATCACCCGTGAGGTGATGGCGCCCGCACTGTTGTCGCAGATCTATGAAGTGGATTTCCACCTGCAATGGGTGGGGAACCAGCGTTGGATCATGACCCGCACGGCTTAATTCGCCCTGGGGTATAAATATAAACGAAAACTAAACGTAGTGAATATAAATAGCCGGGTAATCATCGGCTATTATTGTGCTGCCTCTCATTTTCTCGTGAGTTTTCTTGAAAAACGCCAATGACGTGCTACGCTTGATTCGGCAAAAATAAAATACGTAAGTAATTATTAAAAAATATAAGAAATTGATTTACATAATAAAATTAAATTAATGATGACGGCGCCTTCCTATCAGTTCTCCCACTGATGACAAGTCTCGTCTTAAGGTTTAGTTAAGCTTGCGGCCTTACATTGGCAGTTAATCCACGGAAACGATTCTTCTCTGGCGTTTAATATTCGTTAAACGAAAGGGGTTTACAGTGTCATCAAAAGCAGTTCGATACGTTTGGGGTTAACTATGGATCAATTTTTGCCTTTCTCTCGTCCGGCCATTGGCGACGAAGAAATCGCCGCGGTAGAGAAAGTGTTGCGTTCCGGCTGGATCACCACCGGGCCGCAAAACCAGCAACTGGAAAATGACTTCTGTTCCACTTTCGGCTGTAAGCACGCCATCGCCGTCAGTTCCGCCACCGCGGGCATGCACATCACGCTGATGGCGCTGGGCATCGGGCCCGGCGACGAAGTCATCACCCCTTCGCAAACCTGGGTTTCCACCCTCAACATGATCGAACTGCTGGGCGCTACGCCGGTAATGATCGACGTTGACCGTGAGACCTTGATGGTCAGCGCTGCCGATGTCGAGGCTGCCATCACCCCGAAAACCAAAGCGATTGTTCCAGTGCATTATGCCGGCGCCCCCCTGCAGATGGACGCTTTGCGCGCCGTGGCCGAACGCCATCGTCTGCCGTTAATCGAAGACGCCGCCCATGCGGTCGGCACGCGTTACAACGGCGAATGGGTCGGCGCGCGCGGCACGGCGATTTTCTCGTTCCACGCGATTAAGAACGTGACCTGCGCCGAAGGCGGCCTGATCGCCACCGACGACGATGCGCTGGCGGATCGCCTGCGTTGCCTGAAGTTCCACGGCCTGGCCGTCGATGCCTTCGATCGCCAGCAGCTGGGCCGCAAACCGCAGGCCGAAGTGGTGGAGCCGGGGTACAAATACAACCTGTCCGACATTCACGCGGCGATCGCCGTGGTGCAGCTGTCGCGCTTCGCTGAGCTGAACGCACGGCGTAAGGCGCTGGCACAGCGCTACCTGAGCGCGTTGGAAGGCTCGCCGTTCCAACCGTTGGGCGTGCCGGATTATCCGCATGACCACGCCTGGCACCTGTTCATGGTCCGCGTCGATCCCGAGCGCTGCGGCCTCGATCGCGACCAGCTGATGGAGCGCCTGAAAGAGGTTGGCATCGGCACCGGGCTGCATTTCCGTGCCGCGCACACCCAGAAATTCTACCGTGAGCGCTATCCGCAGCTGTCGTTGCCGAATACCGAATGGAACTCGGCGCGGCTGTGCACCTTACCGCTATTCCCTGACATGACCGACGCCGACGTGGATCGCGTGGTCAATGCCTTGTCTTCTGTTGTGGAGTCTTTACGTGTCTCGCGTTGAACCGATTAAAAAAGTGTCGGTAGTCATTCCGGTATACAACGAGCAGGAAAGCCTGCCGGCGTTGCTGGAGCGTACTACTGCCGCCTGTAAGCAGTTATCTCAACCTTATGAAATCATCCTCGTCGACGATGGCAGCAGCGACAACTCCGCTGACATGCTGACCGCGGCGGCGGAAAAGCCGGACAGCCACGTGATCGCCGTTTTGCTGAACCGCAACTACGGCCAGCACTCGGCGATCATGGCCGGTTTCAACCAGGTGACCGGCGATCTGGTGATTACGCTGGACGCCGATCTGCAGAACCCGCCGGAGGAGATCCCTCGTTTGGTCAGCGTGGCGGAAGAGGGCTATGACGTGGTGGGCACCGTGCGCGCCAACCGTCAGGACTCCTGGTTCCGCAAAAGTGCCTCGCGCGTGATCAACATGATGATTCAACGCGCCACCGGCAAGTCGATGGGGGACTACGGCTGCATGCTGCGCGCCTACCGTCGTCATATCGTTGAGGCGATGCTGCACTGTCATGAGCGCAGCACCTTTATCCCGATTCTGGCGAACACCTTCGCCCGTCGCACGACCGAGATCGACGTACGCCATGCCGAACGCGAGTTTGGCGACTCCAAGTACAGCCTGATGAAGCTGATCAACCTGATGTATGACCTGATCACCTGCCTGACCACCACGCCGCTGCGTTTGCTCAGCGTGGTCGGCAGCATCGTGGCGCTGTCCGGGTTTGTGCTGGCGCTGGTGCTGATTGCACTGCGTCTGCTGCTCGGCCCTGAATGGGCCGCCGGCGGCGTGTTCACCCTTTTCGCCGTCCTGTTCACCTTTATCGGCGCCCAGTTTGTCGGCATGGGGCTGTTGGGTGAATACATCGGCCGTATCTATACCGACGTGCGTGCGCGTCCTCGCTATTTTGTTCAGAAAGTGGTCGGTGCACAGCATGACCACAATACTCAGGAAGAAGAATGATGAAAGCTATTGTATTTGCTTACCATGATATTGGCTGCGCAGGTCTGAAAGCGCTGACTGAGGCGGGTTATGACGTGCAGGCCGTGTTCACGCACACCGACGACCCTGGTGAGAACAACTTCTTCTCCTCTGTGGCCCGTTTGGGCGCCGAATTGGATCTGCCGGTCTATGCGCCGGAAGACGTAAATCACCCGCTGTGGGTTGACCGCATTCGCGCACTGCAGCCGGACGTGATCTTCTCGTTCTATTACCGCCACATGCTGAGCGACGAGATCTTGTCGCTGGCGCCGCAGGGCGGTTTCAATCTGCACGGCTCGTTGCTGCCGCGTTACCGCGGCCGCGCGCCGGTGAACTGGGCGCTGGTGAATGGCGAAACCGAAACCGGCGCCACGCTGCACAAAATGGTGAAACGCCCGGACGCCGGTGACATCGTCGGTCAGCAGAAAGTGACCATTGCCGACAGCGACACCGCGCTGACGCTGCACAAAAAAGTGCTGGAAGCCGCGCAGATCGTGTTGAAAGAGCAACTGCCGAAACTGAAGAACGGCACAGCCACTTTCACCCGGCAGGATGAGTCTCAGGCCAGCTACTTCGGTCGCCGCACCCCGGCGGACGGTGAGATCCTGTGGCACAAATCCGCCAAAGAGATCAACAACCTGGTGCGCGCCGTCACCGAGCCGTACCCGGGTGCCTTCAGCCACCTCGGTCAGCGCAAGCTGATCGTCTGGCGCTCTCGCGTGCTGGACACCCAACACGATAAACAGCCGGGCACCGTGCTGAGCACCTCGCCGCTGGTCATCGCCTGTGGCGAAGGTGCGCTGGAGATCGTTGCCGGTCAGAACGACAGCGGTCTGTATGTGCAGGGCAGCCGCCTGGCGCAGGAAATGGGTATCGTCACCGACGTGCGTTTGGCCGCCAAGCCGAATGCCGTAATGAAACGCCGCACCCGCGTGCTGATCCTCGGGGTCAACGGCTTCATCGGCAACCACCTGACCGAGCGCCTGCTGCGCGATGACCGCTACGACATCTACGGTCTGGATATCGGTTCCGACGCCATCAGCCGCTTCCTCGACAACCCGCGTTTCCACTTTGTGGAAGGCGACATCAGCATCCACTCCGAGTGGATCGAGTATCACATCAAGAAATGCGACGTGGTGCTGCCACTGGTGGCGATCGCGACGCCGATCGAATACACCCGTAACCCGCTGCGCGTGTTCGAGCTGGACTTCGAAGAGAACCTGAAGATCGTTCGCGACTGCGTGAAATACAACAAGCGCATCATCTTCCCGTCCACATCTGAAGTGTACGGCATGTGCGACGATAAAGAGTTCGACGAAGACCATTCGCGTCTTATCGTCGGGCCAATCAACAAACAACGCTGGATCTACTCGGTCTCTAAACAGCTGCTGGATCGGGTGATCTGGGCTTACGGCGCCAAAGAAGGCCTGAAGTTCACGCTGTTCCGTCCGTTCAACTGGATGGGGCCGCGCCTGGATAACCTGGACGCTGCGCGCATCGGCTCTTCCCGCGCCATCACCCAGCTGATCCTCAACCTGGTGGAAGGTTCGCCGATCAAACTGATGGACGGCGGCGCGCAGAAACGTTGCTTCACCGACATCAACGACGGCATCGAAGCGCTGTTCCGCATCATTGAGAACCGCGACGGCCTGTGCGACGGCCAGATCGTCAACATCGGCAACCCGACCAACGAAGCGAGCATTCGCGAGCTGGCGGAAATGCTGCTGGAAAGCTTCAACAACCACCCGTTGCGCGATCGCTTCCCGCCGTTTGCCGGCTTCAAGGACGTAGAGAGCAGCAGCTACTACGGCAAAGGTTACCAGGACGTCGAGCACCGCACGCCGAGCATCAAAAACGCTCACCGCCTGCTGGGTTGGCAGCCGACCATCGAGATGAAGCAAACCGTCGCCGATACGCTGGACTACTTCCTGCGCACAACCGTTCAGGAAGGGAACGGTGCATGAAGAAAGTCGGTCTGCGGGTTGATGTAGATACCTTCAGCGGCACCCGTGAAGGGGTGCCGCAGTTGCTGGACCTGTTCGAAAAGTACGACATTCAGGCCAGCTTCTTCTTCAGCGTGGGACCGGACAACATGGGGCGCCATCTTTGGCGCCTTTTGCGTCCGAAATTTCTGTGGAAAATGCTGCGTTCGAACGCCGCCTCGCTGTACGGCCTGGATATTCTGCTGGCCGGCACCGCCTGGCCGGGGCGCAATATTTCGCGCGCGTTGGGGCCGCTGATGAAGCGCACCGCCGAAGCCGGCCATGAAGTCGGGCTGCACGCCTGGGATCACCAGGGCTGGCAGGCCAAGGTCGGCAAGTGGAGCGAGGCGCAATTGACCGAGCAGGTGCAATTGGGCGTCGACGCCCTGAGCGCCTGCACCGGCCAGCCGGTGAAATGCTCCGCCGTGGCGGGCTGGCGCGCCGATACGCGCGTGCTGGAGGTCAAGCAGCGCTTCGGCTTCCATTACAACAGCGATTGCCGCGGCACCCATCCGTTTCGTCCGGTGCTGAGCGACGGGCGTCACGGTACGGTGCAGATCCCGGTGACGTTGCCGACCTTCGATGAAGTGATTGGCAGCGAAGTCAGTATGGCCGACTTCAACGACTATATTCTGCGCGCCATCGAGAACGATCGCGGCGTACCGGTGTACACCATTCACACCGAAGTGGAAGGCATGTCGCAGACGGCGATGTTCGAACAGTTATTGCAACGCGCACAGCGGCAGGGCATCGAATTCTGCCCGCTGAGCGCGCTGTTACCGCAAGATTTGGCGTCACTGCCGTTGGGCCGCATCAAGCGCGCTCCTTTCCCCGGCCGCGAAGGTTGGCTGGGCTGTCAAACCGATGTGAAGGACGTTACATGAAGGCGCTAAAAGGATCCTGGGCCATTCTGCTGGCCGTTTTTTTTGCTCTGGTCTATCTGATCCCGCTTAACGGTCGCCTGCTGTGGCAGCCGGATGAAACGCGTTATGCCGAGATCAGCCGTGAGATGCTGCAACGCGGCGATTGGGTGGTGCCGCACCTGCTGGGGCTGCGCTATTTCGAGAAGCCGGTAGCGGGTTACTGGTTCAATAACATCAGCCAATGGCTGTTCGGCGAAAACAACTTTGCGGTGCGCTTCGGCTCGGTGTTCAGCACCGGCATGACCGCGCTGCTGGTGTTCGCGCTGGCGATGCTGATGTGGCGCAATGCGCGGCGCGCCAGCCTGGCGGCGCTGATGTTCCTGTCGATGGTGCTGGTGTTCAGCATCGGCACTTACAGCGTGTTGGATCCGATGATTTCGCTGTGGCTGGCGGCGGCGATGGTCAGCTATTACCTGACGCTGAAGGCCTCCTCGGTCAAGGGCAAGCTGGGCGCTTACGCCTTGCTGGGCCTGGCCTGCGGCATGGGCTTTATGACCAAGGGCTTCCTGGCGCTGGCGGTGCCGGTGATCGCGGTTATCCCGATTGTCATTCAGCAACGCCGCATCAAGGATCTGCTGTGCTATGGCCCGGTGGCGATCGTGACCGCTACGCTGCTCAGCCTGCCGTGGGCGCTGGCGATCGCGCAACGCGAACCCGATTTCTGGAATTATTTCTTCTGGGTCGAGCATATTCAGCGTTTCGCCGAAGATAATGCCCAACACAAGGCGCCGTTCTGGTATTACCTGCCGGTTCTGCTGGCGGCGGTGCTGCCTTGGTTGGCGCTGCTGCCCGGCGCGCTGCTCAAAGGTTGGCGCGAGCGCGTACAGCGTCCGGAGCTGTTCTTCCTGCTGAGTTGGGCGCTGATGCCGCTAATCTTCTTCAGCATCGCCAAAGGCAAGCTGCCGACCTACATTCTGCCGTGCATGGCGCCGCTGGCGCTGCTGATGACCGCCTATGCGGAAGACTATGCCGCCACGCTGCGCGCCAGGCTGTTCAAGGCCAACGCCTGGTTGAACGGCCTGTTCGGGCTGATTGGCATCGTGGCGCTGGTGGTGTTGAGCTCCGGTCTGCTGCCGAAAGCGCATCTGTTTACTCCCCAGGAGTGGCCGAAAGTGGTGCTCGGCCTGATCGCCTTCGGCGGCTGGCTGCTGTTCGCACTGGTTTCTGCGCGCGATAACGGCCGCCAATGGCGCTGGGCGGCGGCTTGCCCGGTGCTGCTGTGCCTGGTGATCGGTTACGCCATCCCGCAACAGGTGACCGATTCCAAACTGCCGCAAAACTTCGCCCGCGCCACGATGGCCGAACTGAGCGACAGCCGCTATGTGTTGAGCGACAGCGTCGGATTGGCGGCCGGCCTGGCCTGGGAACTGAAGCGCAGCGACGTGCTGATGTACAGCCAGAAAGGCGAGGTGGCCTATGGTCTGGAGTATCCGGACGCCAAGGGGCACCTGATCAGCGATGCCGACTTCCCGCAGTGGCTGGCGCAGGCGCGCAAGCAGGGAAATGTGTCGCTGGTGTTGCAGCTGTCCCGTGATGAAGCGCTGCCGCAGGAGCTGCCGGCCGCAGACAAGGTGGATCGTATGAACCGCCTGGTGCTGATGTGGTATAAACAGCAACCATGATCGGTTTTTTGTTGGTGATAGTGGTCAGCCTGCTCACCTGTGGTGGGCAGCTGTGCCAGAAACAGGCGGCGCACTGCTGGGAACGGGCAGACGAGGCGCGGCTGAAACAGACGCTGCGCTGGTTGGCGCTGGCGGTGTTGCTGTTGGGGCTGGGCATGGCGGTGTGGCTCAATGTGTTGCAACGCCTGCCGCTCAGCCTGGCTTACCCGATGCTCAGCCTGAACTTCGTAATGGTGACGCTGGCGGCGCGCTGGTTGTTTCATGAGCCGACAACCGTTCGCCACTGGTGCGGCGTGGCGTCGATTATGCTGGGGATCCTGCTGATGAGCGTGCATTCATGAGGGGCTATGCCTGGGGCGCCGCCAGCGTGTTGCTGGTGACGCTGGCGCAGTTGCTGATGAAGTGGGGCATGGTGCAAATCCCGCTGATGTCGTTCGCCGACGTCTCGTTGGCGCTGATCGGCGACTACTGGCTGCCGCTGCTGGCGGTGGGCGGTGGCATCTTCGGTTATGCGCTGTCGATGCTGTGTTGGTTCTTTGCGCTGCGCCATCTGCCGTTAAACCGCGCTTATCCTCTGCTGAGCGTCAGCTATGCGTTGGTTTACCTGGCGGCGGTGATCCTGCCGTGGTTTAACGAATCCGCTACGCTGCTGAAAACGTTGGGCACGCTGTTTATTCTGTTCGGCGTCTGGCTGATTAACAGCAAACCCGAGACAAAATCGCCGCAATAGGGCCAAAACCGGCGATCCTGCTATTATCTCCCTCATGGCGCTTGCCTTTTTCACCGTGCGGGAGATAAATTAACGCCAAATGGCGCTCTCCTTACGTGATGCCGGCTTTGCCTCGCAGGCGGTGTGGTGGTGTACCGGATGGCATAATGCGGCGACGTGTTCAATGAAGGGATATTATGCGGATGCGTGTGTGGTTTTTATTAGCCAGTTTGATCCTCGCCGGGTGTAGCAGCCATGCGCCGCCGCCCAGCGGCCGCCTCGCGGACTCTATCGTGGTGGTGGCCCAGCTCAACGAACAGTTGCGCCAATGGTACGGCACGCCATACCGTTACGGCGGTCTGGATCGCGGCGGCGTAGATTGTTCCGGCTTTGTTTACCGCACGTTCCGCGATCGCTTCGACATGCAACTGCCGCGTTCGACCGAAGAACAAACCTCACTGGGCACCAAGGTTTCACGCGATGAGCTGATGCCGGGCGATCTGGTGTTTTTCAAAACCGGCGGCGGAGAGAACGGCCTGCACGTCGGCATTTACGATACCAACGACCAATTTATCCATGCGTCGACCAGCCGCGGGGTGATCCGTTCCTCGCTCGATAACGTCTACTGGAAGCGGGTGTACTGGCAGGCGCGACGCATTTAGCCTTAACCCGTTGATTTGGTGTATCATGGCGGCATCTCGTGTTTTGAACGGTGCCTGCCATGAACAGCCTGCGTTTACTGATCTCCGACTCCTACGATCCCTGGTTCAACCTGGCGGTGGAAGAGTGCATCTTCCGCGAAATGACCACGCAAAAAATTCTCTTCCTGTGGCGCAATGCCGAAACGGTGGTGATTGGCCAGTCGCAGAATCCCTGGAAAGAGTGCAATACCCGGCGTATGGAGCAGGACGGCATTCGGTTGGCGCGGCGCAGCAGCGGCGGCGGGGCGGTATTTCACGATCTGGGCAATACCTGCTTCACCTTTATGGCCGGCAAACCGGGCTACGACAAGAGCGTCTCGACCGACATCATTCTGCAAGCGCTGCGGCAGTTGGGCGTCACAGCCGGCGCGTCGGGGCGCAACGATCTGGTGATGGAAACCGCCGACGGGCCACGCAAAATATCCGGCTCGGCCTATCGAGAAACGCAGGATCGCGGTTTCCACCATGGCACGCTGCTGCTGAATGCCGATCTGGAACGGCTGGCGGACTACCTGAACCCGGATCCCAAAAAGCTGCAGGCCAAGGGTATCACTTCGGTGCGTTCGCGCGTCGCCAACCTGGCGGAGTTTTTGCCGGGCATCAGCCATGAGCAGGTATGCGACGCTATCGTGCAGGCCTTCTTCGCCCACTATGGCGAAACGGCCGAGCCGGAGATCATTTCGCCGGATGTATTCCCCGATCTGCCCGATTTTGCCGCGCAGTTCGCCAAACAGAGCAGTTGGGAATGGAATTTTGGCAAGGCGCCGGCGTTCAGCCACTTGCTCAACGAGCGCTTTGTCTGGGGCGGCGTAGACCTGTTCTTCGATGTGGAGAAGGGGGCGATCGTTCGCGCGCAGGTGTTCACCGACAGCCTGAATCCCGCCCCGCTGCAGCGGTTGGCGGAGATGCTGGTGGGCTGCGCGTATCGAAGCGAGCCCGTTGCCGCTTGCTGTGACCGGCTGATGGCGGACTATCCTCAGCAGGCGGCCGAATTAGCCGAGCTGCGGCAATGGCTGAGCGAAACGATCCGCTAGCGCAGGCCTGGTGATGAAGGGATGAGCGTGCTCATCCCTTTTTTTATCGCTGAAATCGACGTTTTGCATGGTGGTAGCGCAGATTTTCTGAAAATCAAGGTGGGCATTTTTTTACGTTTTCAATGCCGCGAATAACGGGCGGAATTGATGCGTTATTAAATTTAATCAGTCGTCGTTAACGGCAGGGAAAATTGGCGTTAAGAATGAAAGATTATTTTACTTTATTTAGGATTTTTCTTAAATAAAACAAAGGAGATAAGTCAAATTTAGTCATAAATCCATTCAACTTAAGTCAAATACCTTTTCGCATAACGCGTTTGGCGGCTACCTTGGCATAAGTCCGGCTGCTTTTCTTTGCGCCTTTTACGATTGTCGTATAGCTTTAATCTATCAATTAAATGATATTTCATGGGTATTTACATTGATATTTCCGATTAATCCCAGAGGGATTGATCGATAAAATGTATTGATATACGATGATACGCTAGCCATTCATCCTGTGGCATTAAAATGAACATCCAACTCGAAGCTGACTTTATTAGTAGCTATGTTTTTCAACCTGTTTACTCAATGGAGGGCGGGCTGTTGGCGGTGGAAATGTTGAGCCGTTTCAACAGTCTCGACGGTGATTTAGCCATGCCGGCCGAAATTGGGATTAATTTATTGGCGCCTGAACAAAGGATTGAGTTATTTAATGAGCAACTGAAACTTGCGGAGCAGCATGCGGCTTGGTTTACCGATAACAACGTACAGTTGACCATCAATATCGAAGAAACCATCGTTGAGCTTATTCTTTCCGATTCGGCGTTGTGCCAAAGGATCGGGCAATATCCTTTTATTGCATTTGAAATGAGTGAGAGTTTTCCGAATCTTTCGGCCGGTAAGAACAACCCGAGCGTGCGGCGATTAAGCGAAATGTTTACGCTGTGGCTCGATGATTTCGGTTCCGGTAAGGCCACGTTGACCGCGTTGTACGATGGTTTGTTTGACTACGTAAAGATAGACAAACGTTTTTACTGGCAGCTGTTTACCCATCAGGGGTATGACGTGGTCATTGACTCGTTGTTAAAGAATATCAACCTGTTATGTAACGGCGTGATCGTCGGAGGAATAGAGAAAAAAGAGTATTTTAATAAACTCAGATACGCCGGTGTTTTAGGCCTGCAAGGTTTTTTATGGCCCAGCGTTGGTGTGGATAATCTGCAAGCTTTGCTGACGATGCCCAGCGAGTTCAATAATTAAGAAGTGATACAAAAAAACTACACACAATGAGGTAAATAAGCGACGGGGTGATGTTTAGCGTGATTCAGTCGCCGTTATTCCCCCACGTTTTGCTGATAACCGCGTTTGTCAGCTGACGTTCAGCGCGTTTCCTCACGCGAAACCTCCCGCATCCGTTCTGGCGACAGGCGGATGCGTTCTCCCTGCATTCCTTCGGTGTTAATCCGCCCGTTCACGCTCTACACTACGCTGAAACGGAGGGCCTATGCCGCAGTTCGATAACGCTTACTACCAACAACTACCTGGTTTCTACACCGCTCTGAATCCGACGCCGCTCAAGGATACGCGCCTGCTGTACCATAGCGAGCCGCTGGCGCGCGAGCTGGGGCTGGATGAAAGTTGGTTTACTCAGGATAAAACCCCGATTTGGGCGGGAGAAACGCTGCTGCCGGGCATGCAGCCGCTGGCGCAGGTGTACAGTGGCCACCAGTTCGGCGTGTGGGCCGGGCAACTGGGCGATGGCCGCGGCATTTTGCTGGGCGAACAGGTCATGGCGGACGGCAGCCACCGCGACTGGCACCTGAAGGGCGCCGGGCTGACGCCGTATTCACGCATGGGTGATGGTCGCGCGGTGCTGCGTTCGGTTGTCCGCGAGTTTCTGGCCTCTGAGGCGTTGCACCATCTGGGGATCCCCACCACGCGTGCGTTAACTATTGTCACCAGTCAACAACCGGTATATCGCGAGCAGCCGGAACGCGGCGCGATGCTGCTGCGGGTGGCGGAAAGCCATGTGCGCTTCGGCCACTTCGAACACTTTTACTACCGCAAACAGCCGGAGCAGGTGCGGCAGCTGGCGGATTTCGTCATCGCCCGTCACTGGCCGCAGTTGCAGGATCAGGCCGATCGTTACCTGTTGTGGTTTACCGACGTGGTCGAACGTACGGCGCGCCTGATCGCCCATTGGCAAACCGTCGGATTCGCCCACGGCGTGATGAACACCGACAACATGTCGATTCTCGGCATCACCATCGATTACGGCCCCTACGGCTTCCTCGATGACTACCAGCCCGGCTATATCTGTAACCACTCCGACCATCAGGGGCGCTACGCTTTCGACAATCAACCGGCGGTGGCGCTGTGGAACCTGCATCGCCTGGCGCAGGCCCTGTCGGGGCTGATGACCACCGAACAGCTGCAGCAGGCGCTGGCGGCGTATGAGCCGGCGCTGATGCGCGCCTACGGTGAACAGATGCGCGCCAAACTCGGCTTCTTCACGCCGACGGCGCAGGATAATGACGTGCTCACCGGTCTGTTGAGCCTGATGGCGCAGGAAGGGCGGGACTATACCCGCACGTTCCGCCTGTTGAGCGACACTGAACAGCAACAGGCGCAGTCGCCGCTGCGCGACGAGTTTATCGACCGCGCGGCGTTCGATGCCTGGTATCAGCAGTATCGCAGGCGTCTGCAGCAGGAACAGGTGAGTGATGCGGAACGGCAACGGGCGATGAAGGCGGTGAACCCGCGCCTGATCCTGCGCAACTATCTGGCGCAGCAGGCGATTGAGGACGCAGAGAAAGACGACGTGGGCCGTTTGCAGCGGTTGCATCAGGCCCTGCTGCGGCCGTTCGACGATGCGCCGGAGTATGACGATCTCGCCGCGCTGCCGCCGGACTGGGGCAAACATTTGGAGATTTCCTGCTCCAGCTGAGATGAAAAAGGGCGCCTCATGGCGCCCTTGATGTTATTGACGTAGATAGACCTGCGGCAGCGACGCTTCGGGATGATGCACCACGCCGAGATCGGCCTGATACCAGCGGGTGAGAATGTCGGCCTGCAGCACTTCCTGCGGCGTGCCGCTCGCCACCAAGCGGCCCTGATGCAACAGCAGGATCCGATCGGCGTACAGCGCGGCCAGATTGAGATCGTGCAGCACGCAGCAGACGCCCAGCGGCTGTTGGCGCGTCAGCGAGCGCAGCAGGCGCAGGGTGTGCTGCTGGTGATACAGGTCCAGCGCCGAGGTCGGCTCGTCGAGGAACAGCCAGGCGGGGGACGGTTGCGGCTGCCACAGCTGCGCCAACACCCGCGCCAGCTGCACCCGTTGTTGTTCGCCGCCGGAAAGCTGACGGTAGTCGCGCTGCGCCAGCGCCAGGCAGTCGGTTTGTTCCATCACCTGTTGGAGCGCCTGATGCTCGTCGCGTTTGCCGTGCGGCGCCCGCCCCATGCTGACCACTTCTTCCACGCTGAAGGGAAACGCCAGATCGCTGTACTGGCGCATCACGGCCCGGACTTTGGCCAACTGTTGCGGCGCCCAGTGTTCCAGCGGGCGGTCGAGCAGCCGGCATTCGCCACAGTCCGGCGTCAGATAGCCGGTCAGCAAGCGCAACAGCGTCGATTTTCCGGCGCCGTTAGGGCCGATAATCGCCACCATCTCACCGCCGGCGAGGCTGAGTGAAACGTCGTTGATCAGGCGGCGCGTACCGAGGCTGTAGCGCAGCTCTCGGGCCGTCAGGCAGGCGGCGTTATCCACCGGTTCGCTCCCGCTGGCGCATCACCAGCCACAAGAAGTAAGGACCGCCGATCAGGCTGGTCATCAACCCCACCGGCATTTCGGCCGGCGCCACCAGCGTGCGCGCCAGCGTATCGCTGACCAGCAACAGGCAGGCGCCGCCCAGCGCGGAGCAGGGCAGCAGCCAGCGGTGATCGCCGCCGAGGCGCATGCGAACCAGATGGGGCACCACCAGACCGACGAAGCCGATCACGCCGCTCATCGCCACCGCCGCGCCGATCAGCAGGGCGCTCAGCAACAGCAGCTGCAGCTTGGCGCGCTGTACGTTCACCCCGAGGTAGTGGGCCTCTTCATCCCCCAGCTGCAACAGGTTCAGCCGGCGCGCCTGCAGCAGCGTCAGCAGCGCCGTAGGCAAAATCAGCGAGGCGGAAACCGCCAGCGTCGGCCACTGCGACTGGCTGAGGCTGCCCATCATCCACAGCGAGAACTGGCGCAGCTGTTGATCGCTGCTGACGTAGGAGAGCACGCCGATGGCCGCCATGCACAGGGCGTTGATGGCGATGCCCGCCAGCAGCAGTCGCGACAGATTGCCGTGCCCGCTGCGGCTGATGCCGTAGATCAATAACGATACCAGCAGGCTGCCGAGGAACGCCGCCAGCATATGGCCGTACAGCGCGATCGTCACCGGCAACGCCAGCGGCATCACGATGAACAGCGCGACAAACAGCGCGCCGCCGCTGCTGATGCCCAGCAGGCTAGGATCCGCCAGCGGATTGCGGAACAGCCCCTGCATCACGGCGCCGGACACCGCCAGCGCGCAGCCGATCACCACCGCCAGCAGCACGCGCGGCAGGCGGATATTCAGCCAGATGTGCCAGGCGGCATCGCTGAACGGTTCGCGCCACAGGGTCCGAAACGACAGCGTCAGCGCGCCGAGATTAGCGGCGACCAGCGCCAGCAGCGTCAGCAGCACCAGCAGACCGATGATGGCCCACTGAGGCGAGGTGCGGCAGCGCATTACTTTTGCTCCGCCGCGTGGCGCAGCTTGGCCAGCGCCGCCGGCGTTTCCAGACCGAAGCCCAGCAGCGCCATGTCATCGACGATCAGCACGCGCCGCTGTTTGCCCGCTGGCGTCAGCGCCAGGCCCGGCAGCGTCCACAGCTGCTGTTCGCCGCCGAGGGTGCGCACGCCGTCGGTGGTGACCAGCAACAGATCCGGCGCGCTGGCGATGACGCCTTCCTGCGACAGCGGACGATAGCGGTCAAAGCCCTGCATGGCGTTTTTCAGGCCGGCGGCGGCGATCACCGCGTCGGCGGCGGTGTGTTGCCCGGCGGCCATCGGTGTAATGCCGCCGTGGCTCATCACGAACAGCACCTTCACCGGCAGCGGAGAGGTGTCGACCGCCGCCAGCTGCTGTTGATAGCGCTCGCTCAGCTGTTTGCCTTGCTCAACGCGTTGCAACGCGGCGGCGATCGCGGCGATCTTCTGCGGCACCGCCTGCAGGGTGGTGTCACCCGGCACGCTGACCACTTTGACGCCGCTGTCCGCCAGCTGTTTGAGCACCAGCGCCGGCTGTGCCAGCTCGGTCGTCAGCACCAGCGTCGGCTTCAGCGCCAGAATGCCTTCGGCGTTCAGCTGGCGCATATAGCCGACGTCCGGCAGCTTTTTCACCGCTTCCGGGTGCAGGCTGGTGCTATCGCGGGCGATCACGTCGTCGCCGGCGCCGAGCGCAAAGGCGATTTCCGTCACGTCGCCGCCGATCGAGACGATGCGCTGTGCCGCCGCGGCGGTGAGCGGCAGCGCCAGCGTCATCATCAGCGCCAGGCGGCGGATTAAGGAAGATTTCATGCGGCGATGTCCTTGGCGGCGAGCGCGGCAACCTGCTCGCGCCACTGGGTTTGTTCCGGCTGACCTTCGGTACGCTGGCCATACAGCTGCGCAATCTGCGTGCCGTCGGCGGCGAACAGCTCCAGGCTGGTGACGATGCCGTCCTTGGTCGGTTTGCGGGTGATCCAGCTTTCGGCGATGGCGCCTTCAATCAGATGCAGCGTGAAGCGGCGATTGAACACGTTGATCCAACCTTCCTGCGGCATCAAACGTTCGATCTGGCCGGTGAAAATCTGCACGCAGCCGCGGTTGCCGACGAATATCATGATCTCGTTTTGCTGCTGCTGCGCCGCTTCCAGCAGCTGCGACAGCGCGCTGTTGTCCACCTGATAGGCCAGATCGTCGCCGACGGCGCGGAAGGCCTGCTGGCGCGTGAGTTTATTGCGGCTCAGCAGCTGGAAGAACTGGTGAACGTCGGTCATCGCGCGCCATTCAGCGTCGATTTTGGCATGATCCTGCGTCGTTTCATCCGAGGTGCTCGCCTCGGCGGGCTGCAGGGCCAGCGCCGGGTTTTCTTCGCTCAGATGGCGCTCCACCAGTGCCATCCAGGCCGGCAGATCGGTTTCCTCGGTGGTGTAGACCTTGTGCAGCGCATCGCCCTGTTGGTCGAAGAACTGGATGCTGTGGCGCACGCCGCGTTTGTTGGTTTCGCTCATGGCGAAAACGCTGGTCCAGTGGTTGAGGAACAGACGCAGATCCAGCTCGCGCGGGTTGAGGATCAGCCCGGCGTGGCCGTTAAGGTGCTGGTTGCGGTAGCGGCCCATCTGCTCATGCACCGCATAGCTGTTGCGGGTGATGGATTTGGTGACGCCCACTTGCTCAAGCTCGGTCAGCAGGGTGCGCGCGTCGGCCTGCAGGCGGCGGGCGTCGTGACCGACGCGGGCGTGCGTCAGCTCCGCTTCGCTGACGCCAAGGATCGCCGCCAGATCGCGGGCGTATTTGCCGGGGTGATCGATTTTAGCCTGTTGGTAGCGTTCGTATAGGGTGTTGCTCATGCCGGATTCTCCTGCG
Organism: Serratia sp. PGPR-27; assembly: GCF_022678525.1. Lineage (NCBI taxonomy): Bacteria > Pseudomonadati > Pseudomonadota > Gammaproteobacteria > Enterobacterales > Yersiniaceae > Serratia > Serratia sp. PGPR-27. The sequence goes on from NZ_JALBYS010000021.1 coordinate 71,208, forward strand.
CTGTAATGCGAACGGCGGACAATCGGGTTGTCCGCCAGATAGTCAAATGATTACCACTGGTAGCTGACCAGCAGTTTGGCGTTGCGGCCATCCTGCGGGATGCCCTGCGGCGAGTAATATTCTTTGTCGAAGGCGTTGCCCAACACCACGGTGGTGGTCATACCCTGCAGACGGTCGCGGCCCTTGTAGCTCAGATAGAAGTCGTTGACGCCATAACCGGCTTGTTCGGCCGTGCCTGTCTCCACGCGCGTCGCGCGTTCGGCGAAGGTGGCGACCCAGCCGGCAGACAGACCAGTTTCGCCCAGCGGCACGTCCAGCGAGCTGGTGACGGTGTCCGGATTGATGCTGCTTAACCAGTCACCGGTCGCTTCATTTTTGCCACGGGTGCGGTTGTAAGCCAAATCCCAGCCGAACCAGGGGGTTTTATAGCTGAGCGTAGCGTCCCATCCCCAGATTTTGGCGCGATCGACATTGGTCGAGAAGGTGGTGCAACTGATGCAGTAAGGGCCGCGCGGACCGCGTCCCAGTTCCATCGTGACATCGGTGGTGATGTAGTCCTTGGCTTTGGTATCGAAATAGCTGGCTTTGAACTGCAGGCTATCATCGGCCAGCATCAAATCATCGAAACGCAGACCAAACCCGTACTCTTGGGTCTCGTTGGTTTCCGGCTTCAAATTCGGGTTAGGCACCCAATAGTTGGTGATGGTGGTTGGCCCCATTGGAATTGAGAAGTGCTTGGAGTCGTTGTACATCTCACCCATCGTTGGCGCGCGGAACGCCTGAGAATAGGAGCCGAACAGCATCAGCCAGTCGGTAGGCGTAATGCTGACTGCGCCGCGTGAGGACCATTTGTTCGCATCCACATCGGCATAGCCGTCGCTTGAGCCCTTGTAATTGTCATAGCGGGTGCCGGCGAGCAGGGTGACGGGCAGATCGCGCAGCGTGATTTCGTCCTGCAGCCAGCCTGAAGCGAAATTGATTTTTGCGTGCGGGAAACTTTCGGTAGCGCCGCCCGGCGTTTGCTCCTGTTTGTAGGCCTCGGTGCCGTAGGTCAGCAGATGTGAAGCGAAAGTATCCGCAAACAGGCGCGTGCGGTTTTCGAGTTTGACGCCTTTCGTGGTTTGTTTACGCGCTTCATCCTCGCTGCCATTGGCGTGAGCGTTAATTTTCACGTCTGAATAATACACTTTCGCTTCCGCATCCAGCCAATCCTGGCCGATCGGCTTCAGTTTGTAACTCAATGCCGCGTCGCGTTGAATCGTCGAACGATCGGTCATTAAGTTTCCACTGGAGCTGGCTGGTGTTTGCGGGTTTTTCGGCTCCTGGGCGCTGTTGTTGTAGTAGCGCAGGTTGCCGCTTAGCGACTGGCTATTGTCGATCTTCCAGGTGCCTTTAGCCAGCACGTTGCTGATGGTTTCGTCGTTAGGCGCATCGAAGCCGTTGCCCTGACGAAGATCGCCGACGTCGCGGGTGCCGAACGACAGCAGGCCGTCGAGGTTATCGGTCTTGCCGTAGGCGCTGGCGCCCATGCCCAGGCTGTGGTCGCCGGTGCCGGCGGTGCCGTAGACGCGGAACCCACTATCCTGGCCCGGCAGCAGCAGATCGGCGGCATCGACGGTCTCATAAGACACTACGCCACCCAACGCGCCGCTGCCGTACAGCAACGCGGAGGGGCCGCGCACGATTTCAATGCGTTTCACTAACGCAGGATCCAAAAAAGTGCCGTTAATATGGCCGGTATCGGTCCCCTGGCGGATGCCGTCAACTAACGTCAGCACGCCACGTCGGTCGTAACCGCGCATCATGAGATCCTGCCCATTGCTGCGCCCGGAACCCGTGACGGTAATGCCCGGCACGCGCCGCAGCATATCGGCGGCGGTGCCTGCAGTTTGACTTTCCGGCGAGTTGCCTTCGATGACCGTGACCATCATCGGCGCTTCAAAGCTGCTGCGTTGGTTGCCGGTGGCGACCACGGTCATGGTCTCGTCGGCGTTTTTGGCCGCTGCCGCGTTGGAAGAAGTTGTTGTGCTGGTGTTTTGTGCCAAGGCCACCGTAGGCAGAGCGCAGGCAATCGCCAGACTCAACGCGGAAAAACGCAGCCGGGTGGAAAATGTCAGAGGCATGGTGCAACTCTCCGTATGTAATAAAACATATCAATAGATTTGCTGGCTGCCTGGATCAAACGATCGGGGTGGCTGGCGTTTGAGGGTTCTGTGGTTATTTGGTCAGGATCAATTTCCCGGCTTTGGTCTGCCGCAGCTGATAGCGCTGGCCCTGATGGGTAATGAACGCGATGCCGTCGGCGCCGAGCAGCTGTGCGCTGTCGTAGCTGGGCGGCGCGTTTGCGCTGTGCTCGGTCGGGGCCGCGGCGGCGGGGGTTGGCGTGTTGGCAGTATCCATCATCATTGTGCTTATAAAACAGGTTATTAAATGGTAATTAATATCAAATTGAGAATCATTATCATGTGAAGGAAAGGTTACATCAAGGAAAATTTTCTTACCGATGGAACCTTTTTGTCGAACGGACATACGGCGGCGGGCCGAGCGCACTCGGCCCGTAAAAAAGGGGCGTTATTTCAGCAGGGTTTCGATGCGGTCAAACAGGCGTTCGGGCTTGGTGATCGGCGCAAAGCGCGTCACGCGCTGGCCGTCGGCGGTGAGCAGGAATTTGGTGAAATTCCATTTGATGCGGCGGCTGCCCAGAATGCCGGGCGCCAGGCGTTTCAGCTCATTGAACAGCGGGTGGGCGCCGGGGCCGTTAACGTCGATCTTGCTGAACAGCGGGAAACTGACGCCGAAGTTGAGGCTGCAAAAATTGGCGATCTCCAGCGGACTGCCCGGCTCCTGAGAACCAAACTGGTTGCAGGGGAAGCCGAGCACCATCAGGCCGCGCTCGCGATAGTATCGCCACAAATTTTCCAGCCCGCGGTATTGCGGGGTGAAGCCGCACTTGCTGGCGGTGTTGACCACCAGGTAAGCGCGCGCCGGGAAATCGCCCAGCGTTTTTTGCTCGCCCTGCAGCGTGACGCAGGGAATGGATAACAGAGAGTGAATCATGCCGGGGCTCCCAGTGCGTTTCGGCGGGTGCTAAAGCGTTGCAATCAGTATAGATGAGCGGGACAGAAGGGAGAAAGCCGGGGCGAGGCCCCGGTCTATGTTGCGTCAGAAACGGCTATCGACCGCATCCGCCAGCATCGCCAGCAACTGTTCGCTGTCGGACCAGCTCAGGCAAGGATCGGTGATCGACTGACCATAGGTCAACGGTTGGCCGGCGACGATCTTCTGCGTGCCTTCCACCAGGAAGCTTTCCGCCATCACGCCGGTGATGGCGGCAGAGCCGGCGCGGATCTGCTGGCAGACGTTGTCGGCCACTTCCAACTGGCGGCGGTGCATTTTCTGGCAGTTGCCGTGGCTGAAGTCGATCACCAGGTGCTCCGGCAGATCGAATTCACGCAGGCTGTCACAGGCGGCGGCGATATCGCTGGCGTGGTAGTTCGGCGTTTTGCCGCCGCGCATGATGATGTGGCCGTACGGGTTGCCGCTGGTCTGATAGATGGTCATCTGGCCATGTTTGTCCGGCGACAGGAACATGTGCCCGGCGCGCGCCGCGCGAATGGCGTCGATGGCGATGCGGGTGTTGCCGTCGGTGCCGTTTTTGAAGCCGACCGGGCAGGAGAGCGCCGAGGCCATTTCACGGTGGATCTGGCTTTCGGTGGTGCGTGCGCCGATGGCGCCCCAGCTGATCAGATCGGCGATGTATTGGCCGACGACCATGTCCAGGAATTCGGTGGCGGTCGGCAGGCCGAGCTGGTTCACTTCCAGCAGCAGGCGGCGCGCCATTTCGATGCCGCGGTTCACCTGGAAGGTGCCGTCCAGCGCCGGATCGGAGATCAGGCCTTTCCAGCCGACGACGGTGCGCGGTTTTTCGAAGTAGGTGCGCATCACGATCTCCAGGCGATCCTGGTAGCGTTCGCGCAGGGCGTTCAACCGGCCGGCGTAATCGACGGCGGCGTCGAGATCGTGAATGGAGCAGGGGCCGATCACCACCAGCAGGCGGCGGTCTTCGCCGGTGAGGATTTTTTCAATGCGTTTGCGTGACGCTGTCACGTTATCGGCGACGGCCGCCGAGATCGGCAGCTTGTCCGCCAACGCTTGCGGCGTGACGAGGCTGTCGATGCGCGCGGTCCGCAGTTCATCTGTTTTGTACATGTTGTTCCCTGGAAACTGTTCTTCTCTGCGGCAGGAGTGCCGGGAAGTGATGGCGATCACAATAACGCAAAAAGCGCTGAATTCAACCGTAGAGATTGCGTTCTGTTGATCAAAGCCGCGAAAAAAAGCACAAAAAAATCAGCTGCTGCTGAAATAAACGGCAGGCGGCGGGGCGCGACGGCCCCGCGAGGAAAAGATCAGAACATGCGGCGGCTCATGCCAAGGATGTCGAGGATTTTGGTGGAGATCTCTTCGACCGAATAGTTGGTGGTATTGAGATAGCGGATCTGGTTTTTGCGGAACAGCGCCTCGACCTCGGCGATCTCCATGCGGCACTGGCGCAATGAGGCGTAGCGGCTGTTTTCGCGCCGTTCTTCGCGGATCGCCGCCAGGCGCTCCGGATCGATGGTCAGGCCGAATAATTTATGCTGAAACGGTTTCAGCGAGGCCGGCAGGTGCAAATTGTCCATATCGTCGGCGATAAACGGGTAGTTGGCGGCGCGGATGCCGAACTGCATCGCCAGATAAAGGCTGGTGGGGGTTTTGCCGCAGCGCGACACGCCGAGCAGGATCACCTGCGCCTGATCGAGGTTGCGCAGCGAAATGCCGTCGTCATGCGCCAGGGTATAGTCGATGGCGGCAATGCGCGCGTCGTACTTGCCGAGGTTGCTGGCGGTCAGGCCGTGGGTGCGGTTCGGCACCGGCGTCGGCTCCACCTCCAGCTCACCCTGCAGCGGGCCGACCAGCGCCTGCACGATATCCTGACAGAAGCCTTGGCTCTGAACGATCACGTCGCGCACTTCCGGCGAGATGATGGAGTAAAACACCAGCGGCCGTACACCGGTTTCATTATAGATATCATCGATTTGTTGGCGAACTGCGCGTGCGCGCGCCTCGGTTTCGACAAACGGCAAGGTGTACGTGGTCGCCGTGACCGGGAACTGCGACAGCACCGCGTGCCCCAGCACTTCCGCGGTGATCGCCGTACCATCCGAAATATAAAAAACGCTTCTTTCCACCCGAGGCTCCTTACCTGAAAACGGTGTTCCTGCTGTCATCACTGCCAATATCATGAGCCGCAGACGATCCGCGGGTAAAGGGGCGAGGGAAAAAATTGTGACGGCGGGGCGGTAAAGCGTCTTGCGGCGGCGCACGAAGAAAAGCGCGCTTTGGCGGCGGTAGAAATCGCGGCGCAGCGACGCTGTTCGAGCCGAAACGTAAATTTGCCGCTATTTTCACCAAAAACGATAGCGTTTGCGTGGTCATTAAAACAGAATTTTAAAAAGAGCGTAATTTGTTGAGAACTAAGCTTTTCGTGCGATTGGGAACGGTTCCCAGGCAAATCAGCCGGTTAGGACATTCTCTTAAAAACCACTTTCTTCAGTGGGTTGATCGATTCACCTTTCCATTTTCCCCGGATCAGTGTGCTAGTCTGATTCGGCTCCGTGTTAGCGGTGCCGTAAAGCAAGCGAATTAAATCCGTCTTTACCCTACTGATAGCAATAAGGATTGTCTCGATGTCCAACAATGGCCCAGACTTGCGTAATGTGCTTTGGTACAACCAGCTTGGCATGCACGACGTTGACCGTGTCGGCGGCAAAAATGCCTCCCTCGGTGAAATGATCACCAATCTTTCCGATTTGGGCGTGGCCGTGCCTAACGGTTTTGCCACCACCGCACAGGCGTTTAACGATTTCCTCGAACAAAGCGGTGTTAACCAGCGCATCTATCAGTTACTGGATCAGACTGACGTTGACGACGTTGCCCAACTGGCCAAGGCCGGCGCCCAGATCCGCCAATGGGTGATCGACACGCCGTTCCACGCCGAGTTCGAGCGTGAAATTCATCAGGCTTACCAACAGCTCGCCGACGGCGAACCGGAAGCTTCCTTTGCGGTGCGCTCCTCCGCCACGGCGGAAGACATGCCGGACGCCTCCTTTGCCGGTCAGCAGGAAACCTTCCTCAACGTGCAGGGCATCGACGCCGTAATGGTGGCGATCAAGCACGTGTTCGCGTCGCTGTTCAACGATCGCGCCATCTCTTATCGCGTGCACCAGGGCTACGATCACCGCGGCGTGGCGTTGTCGGCCGGCGTACAGCGCATGGTGCGCTCGGATCTGGCCTCCTCGGGCGTCATGTTCACCATCGACACCGAGTCCGGCTTTGATCAGGTGGTCTTCATCACCTCCGCTTTCGGCTTGGGTGAAATGGTGGTGCAGGGCGCGGTGAACCCGGATGAGTTCTACGTGCACAAACCGACGCTGCAAAACGGCAAGCCGGCGATCGTGCGCCGCAACCTGGGTTCGAAAAAGATCCGCATGGTATACGCGCCGTCGCAGGATCACGGCAAGCAGGTGCGCATCGAAGACGTGCCGGAAGCGCAGCGCAGCCGTTTCTCGCTGACGGATGAAGAAGTGCAGGCGCTGGCGCAGCAGGCGATCCTGATCGAAAAACATTACGGCCGCCCGATGGATATCGAGTGGGCGAAAGACGGCCATACCGGCAAGCTGCTGATCGTGCAGGCGCGCCCGGAGACCGTACGCTCCAACGAGCAGACCATGGAACGCTACCAGCTGAACGGCACCAGCCCGGTGCTGGTGGAAGGCCGCGCCATCGGCCACCGCATCGGCGCCGGTCCGGTGAAAGTGATCCACGACATCAGCGAAATGGATCGCATCCAGCCGGGCGACGTGCTGGTGACCGACATGACCGACCCGGACTGGGAGCCGATCATGAAGAAGGCCGCCGCGATCGTCACCAACCGCGGCGGGCGCACCTGTCACGCGGCGATCATCGCCCGTGAGCTGGGCATTCCGGCGGTGGTGGGCTGTGGCCACGCCACTGACGTGCTGAAAGACGGCCAGAAAGTCACCGTCTCCTGCGCGGAAGGCGACACCGGCTTCGTTTACAGCGACATGCTGGACTTCAGCGTGCAGAGCTCCGAAGTGACCGAGCTGCCGGATCTGCCGCTGAAGATCATGATGAACGTCGGCAACCCGGATCGCGCTTTCGACTTCGCGCGTTTGCCGAACGAAGGCGTGGGCCTGGCTCGGCTGGAATTTATCATCAACCGCATGATCGGCGTGCACCCGCGCGCGCTGCTGGAGTTCGACCAGCAGACGCCGGCGCTGCAAAATGAAATTCGCGCGCTGATGCAGGGTTACGATCACCCGGTCGAGTTCTACGTCGGTCGCCTGACCGAAGGCATCGCGACGTTGGGCGCCGCCTTCTGGCCGAAGCGCGTGATCGTGCGTCTGTCCGACTTCAAATCCAACGAGTACGCCAACCTGGTGGGCGGCGACAAGTATGAACCGCACGAAGAGAACCCGATGTTGGGCTTCCGCGGCGCCGGCCGTTACGTGGCCGACAGTTTCCGCGATTGCTTCGCGCTGGAGTGCGAGGCGGTGAAACGCGTGCGTAACGATATGGGGCTGACCAACGTCGAAATCATGGTGCCGTTCGTGCGCACCGTGGCGCAGGCGGAAGCGGTGGTGGCCGAGTTGGCGCGTCAGGGGCTGAAACGCGGCGAAAACGGGTTGAAAGTGATCATGATGTGCGAAATCCCGTCCAATGCGCTGTTGGCGGATCAGTTCCTCGAGCACTTCGACGGCTTCTCCATCGGCTCCAACGACATGACTCAGCTGGCGCTGGGGCTGGATCGCGATTCCGGCGTAGTGTCGGAACTGTTCGACGAGCGCAACGAGGCGGTGAAAGCGCTGCTGTCGATGGCGATTCAGGCGGCCAAGCGCCACGGCAAATACGTCGGCATTTGCGGCCAGGGCCCGTCTGACCATGAAGACTTCGCCGAGTGGCTGATGGAGCAGGGCATCGACAGCCTGTCGCTTAACCCGGACACTGTGGTGCAGACCTGGATCAATTTGTCGAAAAAGAAATAATGTCTCGGCCTCACTGAGGCATTAACGCCGGGCCGCAGTTAACGCTGCGGCCTTTTTATTTCCGAATGTAAATAACGGCGCGTAAAATAATCAATTCGACGAAAAAAGAATAAAAAAAAGCCCACCGTAGGAGATGGGCAAAGACTACACACAGCAATTCACATGTATGGCATTACATTGTTCAGAAAGGTTGCTTTAAAATCAGTGATTTGAAGCAATAGATGGCCATAATACTAGATTTTTGAACGCGACTAGTCATTAAGAATCATCCTAATCGATAGCGGCATCACATTTTATTTGCGGGAGTTATCTCTTTTTTCCGTTTGCAACAAACAGGGATTTACATTGCACCTTTCATTCGCCGTACCGTAATCAATATAGGGCGGCATTATATTGGGCGGAGATATTACTCGAATGAGGTAGGAATAATGACGGGCGTGAAAAGTTCCGCCCGACGGTGCGGGCGGAAGGGGGAATTAGCGTTTTTCCAGCTCGTCGATGACTTGCTCCGGCGCGGAGGTCGGCTCCGGCGCTTCATCCATCCAGGCGGTCAGCAGGCGATAAGACACCGCCAACACCACCGGGCCGATGAACAGGCCAATCATGCCGAAGGCCAGCAAACCGCCGATAACGCCGGACAGGATCAGCAGCAGCGGCAGATCGGCGCCCATGCGGATCAGCACCGGGCGCAGCACGTTATCCAGCGTGGCCACCACGCAGCTCCAGACCAGCAGCACGGTGCCCCAGGTGGTGTCGCCGTGCCAGTACAGCCAGATGATGGCCGGCACCAGCACCAACAGCGGCCCCAATTGCGCCACACAGCAGATGAAGATCAGCATCGTCAGCAGAGTGGCGGCAGGAATGCCGCTTACCGCCAGACCGATGCCGCCCAGCACCGACTGCACCAACGCCGTCACCACCACGCCCAGCGCGACGGCGCGAATTGCCTGGCCGCCCAGCAGCACCGCCGCATCGCCGCGCGCGGAACCGAGGCGCACCGCAAAGTGGCGGATACCCAGCGCCACCTGTTCGCCGCGCGCGTACAACAAGGCGCTGAACAGCAGCATCAGCGCGCAGTGCAGCAGCAGACGGCCGATATGCGCCGCCTGCGCCACGAACCAGGTGGCGGTTTGGCCAAAGTACGGCTGCACCTTCGCCAGCAGCGCGGCGCCGCCGGCGTTAACCAGCGTGTGGTAGCTGGTATAGAGTTTGTCGCCGATCATCGGCACGGACTGCAGCCAGGCGAGATCGGGAATATGCAGTTTGCCCGGCGAACTGGCCCAGGCGATCAGCGGCGCGCTGTTATCCACCACGCTGCTGATCAGCAGTGAGATAGGCAGAATGAACAGCAGGATCAGCAGCAGGGTCATGACCAACACCGCCAGCGAACGGCGGCCCCACAGCAGCTTTTGCAGTTTGAGCAGCAGCGGCCAGGTGGCGATCACCACCATGCCCGCCCAGGCGAAGCCGAGAATAAACGGTTGGATCACCCAAAAACAGGCGACGATCATGATGGCGATAAACAGCACGCCGAAAATAATTCGCGGTAAGTCGTAACGCGATTGCGGGAGTGGCATCAGTGGGTTCTCATCCTGGTCAATTAAATCCCTGGCACCGGCGAATCGGGGTGCCTGTCGGTCGGTTTCTCACCGCCGGGCGGCCGCCTGTGGCGGCGCTCGCAGGGCGGTAATAATGTGAATGCCTTCACTAAACGAGTATGTTAGTTTTTAGTGTCACTAAAAAATAGGGTGGGTCTGAATTAAAGGCCCGATTCAGCGTACATCAGCGCATAAAAAATAGACGGACAGGGTCAAAAAAGCGAATGATCCCACAGATTTCTCAGGCGCCCGGCCTGGTTCAACGGGTGCTCGACTTTTTGGAAGCACTGAAGCAAAACGGATTCAACGGCGATACCGCCACCAGCTATGCCGACCGGCTGACGATGGCCACCGACAACAGTATCTATCAGCTGCTGCCCGATGCGGTGGTGTTCCCCCGTTCCACCGCCGACGTGGCGCTGATCGCCCGTCTGGCCGGAGAAGAGCGCTTCAACACGCTGACCTTCAGCCCGCGCGGCGGCGGCACCGGCACCAACGGCCAGTCGCTCAATACCGGCATCGTGGTCGATATGTCGCGCCATATGAACCGCATTCTGGAGATCAACGTCGAACAAGGCTGGGTGAAAGTCGAAGCCGGGGTGATCAAGGACCAGTTGAATCAATACCTGCGGCCGTTCGGCTACTTCTTCTCGCCGGAACTGTCCACCAGCAACCGCGCCACGCTGGGGGGAATGATCAACACCGATGCCTCCGGCCAGGGCTCGCTGGTGTACGGCAAAACCTCCGATCACGTGTTGGGCCTGCGGGCGGTGCTGCTGGGCGGTGAGATGATCGATACCCGCGCCATGCCGACGGCGCTGGCGGAAACGATTGCTCTGGAAGAGACCGCCGAAGGGCGCATCTACCGCACGGTGCTCAACCGCTGCCGCGAGCAGCGCGCGCTGATCCTGGAGAAATTCCCCAAGCTCAACCGCTTCCTCACCGGTTACGATCTGCGCCACGTGCTGAGCGACGATCTGCAAACCTTCGATTTGACGCGTATTCTGACCGGTGCCGAGGGCACGCTGGCGTTTATCACCGAGGCGCGGCTGGACATCACGCCGCTGCCGAAAGTGCGCCGCCTGGTTAACGTGAAGTACGACTCCTTCGACTCGGCGCTGCGCAATGCGCCCTTTATGGTCGAGGCCAAGGCGCTGTCGGTGGAAACCATCGATTCCAAGGTGCTGAACCTGGCGCGTGAAGACATCGTTTGGCACTCGGTGAACGAACTGATCGCCGACGTGCCGGATAAAGAGATGCTCGGGCTGAACATCGTCGAGTTCGCCGGCGACGATCGGGCGCTGATCGACGGCCAGATGGAGGCCCTGTGCCAACGGCTGGACGAATTGATCGCGCAGCGGCAGGGCGGCGTGATCGGGTACCAGATCTGCGGCGATCTGGCTGGCATCGAGCGCATTTACAACATGCGCAAGAAGGCGGTCGGGCTGCTGGGCAACGCCAAAGGGCGCGCCAAGCCGATTCCGTTCGCCGAGGACACCTGTGTGCCGCCGCAACATCTGGCGGACTATATCGTCGAATTTCGGCAACTGCTCGATGACCACAATCTGAGCTATGGCATGTTTGGCCACGTCGACGCCGGGGTGCTGCACGTGCGCCCGGCGCTCGACATGTGCGACCCGCAGCAGGAAGTGCTGATGAAGCAGATCTCCGATCGGGTGGTGGCGCTGACCGCCAAATACGGCGGCCTGCTGTGGGGGGAACACGGCAAGGGGTTCCGCGCGGAATACAGCCCTGAATTCTTCGGAGAAACGCTGTATGAAGAGCTGCGCCGCATCAAGGCGGCGTTCGATCCGGATAACCGCCTGAACCCAGGCAAGATCTGTTCGCCGCTGGCGGTGGATGCGCCGATGATGCAGGTGGATGCGGTCAAACGCGGCACCTTCGATCGCCAGATCCCGGTCGAGGTGCGCACCTCGTTCCGTGGCGCGCTGGAGTGTAACGGCAACGGTCTGTGCTTCAACTTCGACGTGCGCAGCCCGATGTGCCCGTCGATGAAGGTCAGCGGCAACCGCATTCATTCGCCGAAAGGGCGGGCGACGCTGGTGCGCGAGTGGCTGCGTCTGTTGGCCGAGCAGGGGGTCGATCCGCTGGCGCTGGAGAAACAGCTGCCGCAGCAGCGCCTCAGCTTGCGCGGCCTGATCGAGAAAACCCGCAACAGCTGGCACGCCGGCAAGGGCGAGTACGACTTCTCGCACGAAGTGAAAGAGGCGATGTCCGGCTGCCTGGCCTGTAAGGCCTGTTCAACCCAGTGTCCCATCAAGATTGACGTGCCGGGATTCCGTTCGCGCTTCCTGCAGCTCTACCACACTCGCTATCTGCGCCCGGTAAGCGACTACATGGTCGCCGGCGTGGAGAGCTATACCCCGTTGATGGCCCGCGCGCCGAAGGTGTTCAACTTCTTCTTCCGCCAGCCGTGGCTGCGGGAGATGAGCCGCAACGCCATCGGCATGGTCGATCTGCCGCTGTTGTCCAGCCCGACGCTGCGTCAGCAGCTGTCCGGCCACCGCGCGACCACGTTGACGCTGGAGCAGTTGGAAGGGCTGAGCGCCGAGCAGCGCGCAGAACACGTGTTGATCGTCCAGGATCCGTTCACCAGCTATTACGACGCCAAAGTGGTGGCGGACTTTGTCCGGCTGGTGGAGAAGCTCGGCTATAAACCGGTGCTGCTGCCGTTCTCACCGAACGGCAAGGCGCAGCATGTGAAGGGCTTCCTGACGCGGTTCGCCCGCACCGCGCGCAAAACCGCCGATTTCCTCAACCGTGTGGCGCAGCTAGGCATGCCGCTGGTGGGCGTCGATCCGGCGCTGGTGCTGTGCTACCGCGACGAATACCGCGAGATCCTCGGCGCCGAGCGCGGCGATTTCCAGGTGCAGCTGGTGCATGAATGGCTGCAGCAGCGGATCGCGGATCGTGCCGAACAGCCGGCGACCGGCGAGCCGTGGTATCTGTTCGGCCACTGCACCGAAACCACCGCGCTGCCGGCCAGCGGCCAACAGTGGGCGGCGATCTTCGCCCGTTTCGGCGCCAAACTGGAGAACGTCAGCGTCGGCTGCTGCGGCATGGCGGGCACTTACGGCCATGAAGCCAGGAACCTGCAAAACTCGCTCGGCATTTATGAGCTATCATGGCATCCGACGCTACAGCGTTTGCCGCGGCAGCGCTGCCTGGCGACCGGCTATTCGTGCCGCAGCCAGGTGAAACGCATCGAGGGCAATGGCGTGCGCCACCCATTACAGGCACTTCTGGAGATGATTGAGTGAAATTGTGGAAACGTGAAACATCGCTGGAGCAGCTGAACCGCGCCGGTGACGGCTGCATGGTCAGCCATGTGGGCATCGAGTTTACCCAACTGGGCGAGGATTTCCTCGAGGCCACCATGCCGGTCGATGGCCGTACCCGGCAGCCGTTCGGGCTGTTGCACGGCGGGGCGTCGGTGGTGCTGGCGGAATCGATGGGATCGATGGCCGGCTACCTGTGCAGTGAGGGCGAGCAGAAAGTGGTGGGGCTGGAGATCAACGCCAACCACCTGCGCGCGGTGTTCGATGGCCAGGTGCGCGGGGTGTGCCGCGCACTGCACGTCGGCCGTCGTCATCAGGTGTGGCAAATCGAGATCTTCGACGCGCGCGATCGGTTGTGCTGCACCTCGCGTCTGACCACGGCGGTCATCGACTGATCCCCGCTGCTTTCCGCAGGCGCTCGGCCTGCGGAGCCTTTCGCTTTACAGCTGAAACGGCACGCGTTTGACGAAGTCCTTCTGAAACGCGTTCGCCTTCTCCCAGGTGCCTTCCATTGCATATTTTTGGCAGATCAGCGTCAGCGTATGGCGGGCGAAGTGGTAGCTTTGCACCCGAAACAGCTGGCAACGCTGTGGGTTGTTGATCTCGACGATCAGCCGGTTGTGCAGCTTGCTGAGCGCGTGCAGGTAGCTGTCGTCGTCGCCGTTCTCCAGACACAAATTGGCCATGGTAAGGCTGACGCTGTTGTACCGCTTCAGGTGGTCGATATTGCATTCCGGGCGCCGTAGCGCCGCTTCGGCCATGTAAAAGTCCACCGTGGCGTCGCGCACGCTGAATTTGTAGTCATCAATCTTGCCCAGCAACCATGCGTTGATCGAAAGAGTCATTGGCTTCGCGCTCAAATTCAAATTGAATGATAATCATTATCATATAAACTGCCGTGTTGCCGATCAATCCCCGGCGTGGCGTTTTTTCATTGCGCGGGGTGTAAAAGGCCGCCGACGACCCAACTTGATGCTGAGCGACTAAACTTTAACCTGAGGGCGCGCGCTTGCGCTGCGCCACGAAATGCCGATAAACGCACATTTACGACAGACAGAATGCAGAAATAGGTATTTTCTATGAATGTTTAGATCGGCAACGTACCGCGGCGCTGTAACGCTGACGGGCCACCGGGGAGTGCGGTACGGTGATGCAGGATAAATAACAAATTCATAGGGATAGCATGCACACCTTGCCGCCAGACGCCGCAAGCCGCCACGGATGTCCCGCTGGCTTGCCGCACGCCGCAGCGAAAAACCGCGCTTGCGGCGGATACCCCCGCAAAACAAACGGTTGAAGTGATAATCGTTATCACTAACATATAAGCAACCCAGATTGGCTGTGGCCAAACACGAGTGTGAGGTAGACCCTATGCAAACGGAAAATGTCGGCACTTTTTCTCTGGATGAAAATGTCTGGCAAGGCATTTCGCTCAGCGACAGCGCCGTACGACAAATAACCAAACTGATGCAGCAGGATCCGCAGGTGAAAGGGCTGCAGCTAGGGGTGAAACAATCCGGCTGCGCCGGCTTTGCCTATGTGCTGGATCTGACCCGCGAACCCGCCGATGACGATCTGCTGTTTGAGCGCGACGGCGCCAAACTGTATGTGCCGCTGAAGGCCATGCCGTTCATCGATGGCACCACGGTAGATTACGTCCGCGAAGGGCTGAATCAGATATTCAAATTCAACAACCCTAAAGCTCAGCATGCCTGCGGGTGCGGCGAGAGCTTTGGCGTTTGAGCGATGCAATCAACATGACACGAAGCAATGTAGAAATGCCTAATGAAGTGCAGGCTTGGGTCAGCGAAGGTCGCTACAAAGAAGGTTTCTTCACCCAGCTGGCAACCGATGAGTTGGCCAAGGGCATCAACGAAGAGGTGGTGCGCGCCATCTCGGCCAAGCGCAACGAACCCGAGTGGATGCTGGAATTCCGCCTCGAGGCTTATCGCGCCTGGCTGCAGATGGAAGAGCCGCACTGGCTGAAGGCCAATTACGAACGCCTGAACTATCAGGACTACAGTTACTATTCGGCGCCGTCCTGCGGCAGCTGCGACGATGCATGCGGTTCGCAACCCGGCGCCGAGCAGCAACCGGGCGCGGCGACGGAAAAAGATTACCTGACCAGCGAAGTGGAGCTGGCGTTCAACCAGCTCGGTGTGCCGGTGCGCGAGGGCAGCGAGGTGGCGGTGGACGCCATCTTCGACTCGGTCTCGGTCGCTACCACCTACCGTGAAAAACTGGCGGAGAGCGGGGTGATCTTCTGTTCGTTCGGCGAAGCGATCCAGGAATATCCGGATCTGGTGCGTCAATACCTGGGGCGCGTGGTGCCGTCCAACGATAACTTCTTCGCTGCGCTGAACGCCGCGGTGGCCTCCGACGGCACCTTCGTCTATGTGCCGAAAGGCGTGCGCTGCCCGATGGAGCTGTCGACCTACTTCCGCATCAACGCCGCCAAAACCGGCCAGTTCGAGCGCACCATCCTGATCGCCGACGAAGGCAGTTACGTCAGCTATATCGAAGGCTGTTCCGCCCCGGTGCGCGACAGCTACCAGCTGCACGCGGCGGTGGTGGAAGTGATCCTGCATAAAGACGCCGAAGTGAAATACTCGACGGTGCAGAACTGGTTCTCCGGCGGCGAGAGCAAGGGCGGTATCCTCAACTTCGTCACCAAGCGCGCGCTGTGCGAAGGCGCCGGTTCGAAAATGTCCTGGACCCAGTCGGAAACCGGCTCGGCCATCACCTGGAAATACCCGAGCGTGATTTTGCAGGGCGACAACTCGATCGGCGAATTCTTCTCGGTGGCGCTGACCAGCGGCCATCAGCAGGCAGATACCGGCACCAAGATGATCCACATCGGCAAAAACACCAGGTCGACCATCATCGCCAAAGGCATCTCCGCCGGCCACAGCGAGAACACCTATCGCGGCCTGGTGAAAATCCTGCCGGGGGCGGAAAACGCCCGTAATTTTACCCAGTGCGACTCGATGCTGATCGGGCCGGACAGCGGTGCCCACACGTTCCCTTACGTTGAAGCGCGCAACAACAGCGCTCAGCTGGAGCACGAAGCCACTACCTCGAAGATCGGCGATGACCAGCTGTTCTACTGCCTGCAGCGCGGCATCAGCGAGGATGACGCCATTTCGATGATCGTCAACGGTTTCTGCAAGGACGTTTTCTCCGAGCTGCCGCTGGAGTTCGCCGTCGAGGCGCAAAAACTCCTGGCCATCAGCCTGGAACACAGCGTGGGTTAATCGCCGCATTTTTAGCGCCGTCGGCGCTATCTGAGGACACAGCATGTTAAGCATCAAGAATTTGAAAGTCAGCGTGGAAGGTAACGAGATCCTCAAGGGATTGGATCTGGAGATCAAACCGGGCGAAGTGCACGCCATCATGGGGCCGAACGGCTCGGGCAAGAGCACGCTGTCCGCCACGCTGGCCGGGCGTGAAGAGTACGAAGTGACCGAAGGGGAAGTCACCTTCAAGGGCAAGGATCTGCTGGAGCTGGATCCGGAAGATCGCGCGGGCGAGGGCGTGTTCCTGGCCTTCCAGTACCCGGTGGAGATCCCCGGCGTCAGCAACCACTTCTTCCTGCAGACGTCGGTCAACGCGGTGCGCAAATACCGCGAGCAGGAGCCGCTGGATCGCTTTGACTTCGCCGATTTCATCGAAGAGAAAATCGCGCTGCTGGACATGCCGGCCGATCTGCTGACCCGTTCGGTCAACGTCGGCTTCTCCGGCGGCGAGAAAAAACGCAACGACATTCTGCAGATGGCGGCGCTGGAGCCGGATCTGTGCATTCTCGATGAAACCGATTCGGGCCTGGACATCGATGCGCTCAAAATCGTCGCCAACGGCGTCAACTCGCTGCGGGACGGCAAGCGCGCCTTTATCATCGTCACCCACTATCAGCGCATTCTGGACTACATCCAGCCGGATTACGTACACGTGCTGTCCCAGGGGCGCATCGTCAAATCCGGCGATTTCTCGCTGGTGAAACAGTTGGAGGAGCAGGGCTATGGCTGGCTTACCGACCAACAGTAATTCAAACGCGCTGCAGCAACTGTATCGCCTGTTCGAAGGCCGCGGCGGCGAGCGTTCGCCGCATGCGCTGGCGCACTGGCAGCAGGCGCTGCGCCTCGGCTGGCCGACGCGCAAGCATGAAAACTGGAAATACACGCCGCTGGAGAGCCTGCTGGAGCAGCAATTCCTCGAGCCGCAGCCCGCCCCGGTGAGCGCAGAGCAGCTCGATGCGCTGGCGCTCGGCATCGATGCCTGTCGGCTGGTGTTTATCGACGGCCGC
This sequence comes from Serratia sp. PGPR-27, assembly GCF_022678525.1. Classification (NCBI taxonomy): domain Bacteria; kingdom Pseudomonadati; phylum Pseudomonadota; class Gammaproteobacteria; order Enterobacterales; family Yersiniaceae; genus Serratia; species Serratia sp. PGPR-27. The sequence continues at coordinate 88,513 of NZ_JALBYS010000021.1, forward strand.
TACAGCGCCGCGCTGAGCGATGGCGACCTGGGCGACTACCAGTTCGAGTTGACCGCCTATGGCACGCCTCAGGCGTTGCCGGAGCCGATCCAGCCGGAGATTTTTCTGCACCTGACCGAAAGCCTGGCGCAGGAAACCAGCCTGATCCGCCTGCCGGCCGGCAAGATCCCTGCACGCCCGCTGTATCTGCTGCACATCAGCAGCGGACGCGGCGCCGCCGGGGAAGTGAACACCGTGCATCACCGCCATCATCTGGAGATCGGGCGCGGGGCTGAGGCGGAAGTGATCGAGCACTACGTCAGCCTGGGCGAGGCCGCACATTTCACCGGCGCGCGCCTGACCGCCAATGTGGCGGACAACGCCGGGCTGTTGCACTGCAAGCTGGCGTTTGAGAGCCAGCCAAGCTACCACTTTGCCCACAACGATCTGGTTATCGGCCGCGACGCGCGGGTGAAAAGCGACAGCTTCCTGCTGGGCGCCGGCCTGACGCGGCACAACACCAGCGCGCAGTTGAACGGCGAAGGCGCGAATCTGGTGATCAACAGCCTGGTGCTGCCGGTGGGCAAAGAGATTTGCGACACCCGCACCTATCTGGAGCACAACAAGGGCTATTGCGAAAGCCGCCAGCTGCATAAAACCGTGGTCAGCGATCGCGGCAAGGCGGTGTTCAACGGCATGATCAAAGTGGCCAAGCACGCGATCAAAACCGACGGCCAGATGACCAACCATAACCTGCTGTTGGGCAAGGTGGCGGAAGTGGATACCAAGCCGCAGCTGGAGATCTACGCCGATGACGTCAAGTGCAGCCACGGTGCTACCGTGGGGCGCATCGATGAAGAGCAGCTGTTCTATCTGCAGTCGCGCGGCATCGACAAGCACGCGGCGCAGCAGATGATCATCTTCGCCTTCGCCGCCGAGCTGACCGAAGGCATCGCCAACGACACCATCCGGGAACGGGTGCTGGCGCGCATCGCCCAGCGCCTGCCGGGGGAGGCTGCATGAGTTATCCGATTGAACGCGTACGCGGCGATTTCCCGCTGTTGGCGCGTGAGGTGAACGGCCAACCGCTGGCCTATCTCGACAGCGCCGCCAGCGCGCAGAAACCGCAGGCGGTGATCGACCGCGAGCTGGAGTTCTACCGCCACGGGTATGCGGCGGTGCATCGCGGTATCCACACCCTGAGCGCCGAGGCGACTCAGCAGATGGAAGCGGTGCGGGAACAGGCGGCGCGCTTTATCAATGCTGCCTCGGCGGAAGAGATGGTGTTCGTCAAGGGCACCACCGAAGGCATCAATCTGGTGGCCAACAGCTTTGGCCGCCACCTGCTGCAGCCGGGCGATGCGATTCTCATCACCGAGATGGAGCACCACGCCAACATCGTGCCGTGGCAGATACTGGCGCAGGAGCGCGGGTTGCAGCTGCGGGTGTGGCCGCTGCAGCCGGACGGCACGCTGGATCTGGCTCGGTTGCCGGAACTGGTCGACGCGTCCTGTAAACTGCTGGCGCTGACCGAGGTCTCCAACGTGCTGGGCACCGTCAACCCGGTGCGCGAGATCATCGCCCGTGCCAGAACCCTGTCACCGGATCTGACGGTGCTGGTGGACGGCGCGCAGGCGGTGATGCACCAGCGCGTCGATGTCCAGGCGCTGGACTGCGATTTCTACGTGTTTTCCGGCCATAAGCTGTATGGCCCTTCCGGCATCGGCATGCTGTATGGCCGCCAGGCGTTGTTGCAGCAGATGCCGCCGTGGGAAGGGGGCGGCTCGATGATCCGGCAGGTCAGCCTGACGGCGGGCACCACCTTCGCCGATCCGCCGTGGCGCTTCGAGGCCGGTTCGCCGAACACCGCCGGCATCATGGGGCTGGGCGCGGCGTTTGATTACGTCGAAGCCTTGAGCCTGAATGCGATCCACGATTATGAACAGTCGCTGATGCATTACGCGCTCGAGGCGCTCAAGCAGGTGCCGACGCTGAAAATCTATGGTCCGGCGCATCGCGCCGGGGTGATCGCCTTCAATCTGGGAGAGCACCACGCCTATGACGTCGGCAGCTTCCTCGATCAGTACGGTATCGCCATTCGCACCGGCCATCACTGCGCGATGCCGCTGATGGCGTTTTATCAGGTGCCGAGCATGTGCCGTGCTTCGCTGGCGTTATATAATACCCGCGAAGAGGTGGACCGGCTGGTGGCCGGGCTGCAACGCATTCATCAGTTATTAGGTTAGGCTGGGGCGTGTCCCCGGCGGTACAAAAGGATCCCCATGGCGAATTTGCCGGACAAAGATAAATTGGTGCGTAATTTCTCCCGCTGTCTGAACTGGGAGGAGAAATACCTGTACGTGATTGAACTCGGCGCTAAATTGCCGCCGCTGGACGAGGCGGAGCGGCAGGCCGCCAACCTGATCTCCGGCTGTCAGAGCCAGGTGTGGATCGTGATGCGCCGCGATGAGCAGGGGCAGGTCGAGTTTCACGGCGACAGCGACGCGGCGATCGTCAAAGGGTTGCTGGCGGTGGTGTTCATTCTTTATCGCCAATTGACGCCGCAGCAGATCGTCGATCTCGATGTGCGGCCGTTTTTCACCGAGCTGGCGCTCAGCCAACATCTGACGCCTTCGCGCTCGCAGGGGCTGGAGGCGATGATCCGCGCCATTCGCAGTAAAGCGGTGCAGCTGGCCTGATCCATAACGCCTTCATCCTCAAGACTCATTGATACCTTTGCTTTGTCAATGAGTCTTTACAATTCACGGTTTTCCTCCGGGCAACGCGCCCAATTCAGTGATATTTCAGCAGCTTAACTGTTGACGTTTCGTTGACAATCAATGACGGCGATTACGTTATAACGTGTTGATTTTTAGAGGACTTATTGCCTTTGATACCAGCGTTGCTAGTATTAATCAGGTATTGTCTGATTTACCCACCACCTGGCGCTCGTTAGCCTTGTGGGCGAACCGTCATAAAAAATATAGGGATGATAATGAAACGTGCGTTGAGTTTAATGGGCATGGTCTTCGCCACCGTATTGGCCGGCACGCAGGCCGCCAGTGCGACCGAGTACCCGCTGCCGCCGCCGGACAGCCGTCTGATCGGCGAAAACACCACTTATACCGTGCCAAACGACGGCCGCCCGCTGGAAGCCATCGCCGCTGACTACAAGATCGGCCTGCTGGGCATGCTGGAAGCCAACCCTGGCACGGATCCGTTCCTGCCCAAGCCGGGTACGGTGCTGACCATTCCGACCCAAATGCTGCTGCCTGACACCAAGCGTGAAGGGATCATCGTCAACCTGGCCGAGCTGCGCCTTTATTACTACCCGAAAGGCGAGAACAAAGTGATCGTCTATCCGATCGGCATCGGCCAGACCGGGATGCACACGCCGCTGGAGGTGACCTCCATTAGCCAGAAGATCCCTAATCCGACCTGGACGCCCACCGCCAACATCCGCAAGCGCTATCAAGCCCAGGGCGTGACGCTGCCTGCGGTGGTGCCGGCCGGCCCTGAGAACCCGATGGGGCTGTTCGCCCTGCGTCTGGCGATGGGGCGCGGTGAATACCTGATCCACGGCACCAACGCCAACTTCGGTATCGGCATGCGCGTCAGCTCCGGCTGCATTCGTCTGCGTCCGACGGATATCGAGGCGCTGTTCAACATGGTGCCGCGCGGTACGCGGGTGCAAGTGATCAACGATCCGGTGAAGATTTCGGTCGAGCCGGACGGCAAACGTTATGTGGAAGTGCACCAACCGCTGTCGCGGGTGGAAAGCGACGATCCACAGACCATGCCGATCGCGTTGTCTAAAGCGGAGAAAGCCTTTGCGGCCGATGGTCAGACCGATCGCGCCGTATTCGATAGTGCGGTTGTACGCCGTTCTGGCATGCCGGTGCTGGTCAACGTAGGGGGGAGTCCGTCTGCGGTGAGTTTGACGCCTGCAGCGGCTCCTGCGGCGAATAAGAGCCCATTCAAGGCAGCGCCAATCAGTTCGGTGAACTAAGTTTGCAGGATTGAGCGGTCGAAGAGGGGTTCAGCGTGCTGAACCTCTTTTTTTTGCCTGCCGTGCAGGAACCCCCCTGGCTGACGAACAGACAAAAAAAACGGCGCACAATGTGCGCCGTTTTCAATAACCAAAGCTATCTTACTTTTTGTAAGCGTGAGCTTGGTTGTCCAGACGCTGGTTAGCGCGTGCTGCGTCGTCTTTAGCAGCTTGAACGTCAGAACGCATTGCGTTCACGTCGTTGCTCAGCTGATCAACTTTAGCGTTCAGAGTCTGAACGTCAGAAGACAGTTGATCGATTTTAGCGTTGCTAGAGCAGCCAGCCAGCAGAGTGGAACCCAGGATTACCGCGCCCAGTACCAGTTTAGTACGATTCATTATAACACCCTCTAGATTGAGTTAATCTCCATGTAGCGTTACAAGTATTACACAAACTTTTTTCGAAAGAGAATAATTTTTTAGTGTTGAGGTGCTTTATTTTGATCGTTCGCTCAAACTTGCATCTGGTTTTACAAATTAGTTAAAAAAACGAGGGAAAACAGCCGGCTTCCATGGGACTACTCCGATTCTTTATTAGCTAAATAATGAGCGGATCGCGGTTGCGTTTTGAGAAAAATAGTTTACTGCTGATAAAAAAAACGCCGCAAAGCGGCGTTTTGATCAAGACAATTATGTCACGTTTTATATTACAGCACGTGTACCGAGGCGGTGTTGGTGGTGCCGCTCGGCACCAGCGCGCCAGAGACCATCACCACGACGTCGCCTTTCTGCGCCAGGCCGCTGGCCAGGGCGGCTTCTTTACCGATGCGGTAGAAGTCGTCGGTGGAGGCGATTTCCTTGACCATCTGCGGGATGACGCCCTTGCTCAGCACCAGCTGATGCGCGGTAGTCTCATTGGTGGTCAGCGCCAGGATCACCGCGTTCGGGAAGTATTTACGCACGGATTTTGCCGACTTGCCGCCGCTGGTGGCGACCACGATCAGCGGCGCGTCCAGTTTCTCGGCGGTTTCAACCGCGCCGCGGCACACCGCTTCGGTGATGCGCAGCTTGCGACGATCGTTCAGGGTGTCGATACGGCTTGGCATCACGCGATCGGTACGCTCGCAGATGGTCGCCATGATGTTGACCGCTTCCAGCGGGTATTTGCCCTTGGCGCTCTCGCCGGACAGCATGACGGCATCGGTGCCGTCCAGGATGGCGTTGGCAACGTCGCCGGCTTCCGCGCGGGTAGGGCGCGGGTTTTTGATCATGGAATCGAGCATCTGGGTGGCGGTGATGACCACTTTACGCGCACGGTTACATTTCTCGATCATCATCTTCTGGGCGAAGATCACTTCTTCTACCGGGATTTCAACGCCCAGATCGCCACGGGCAACCATGATGCCGTCGGACGCTTCGAGGATTTCGTCGAAGTTGTTCAGGCCTTCCTGGTTTTCAATCTTGGAGATGATCTGGATCTGCTCGCCGCCGTGGGCTTTCAGGTGCTCGCGGATCTCCAGCACGTCGGAGCGTTTACGGATGAAGGACGCTGCCACGAAGTCGACGCCTTGCTCGCAGCCGAAGATCAGGTCGCGTTTGTCTTTCTCGGCCAGCGCAGGCAGCTGGATGGACACGCCCGGCAGGTTAACGCCTTTGTTCTCGCCCAGGTCGCCGTTGTTCAGCACCTTACAGATGACTTCGTTCTCGGTCACGTTGGTGACTTCCATGCCGATCAGGCCGTCGTCAACCAGCACGGTGTTGCCGATCTTCAGGTCGGCGGCGAAGCCGGCGTAGGTGACCGCCACGCGCTCGCTGTTGCCGATCACGCTCTGGTCAGTGGTGAAGGTGAAGGTTTGGCCGGCGACCAGCGAGGCGTCTTTGCCGCCTTCCAGTTTCATGGTGCGAATTTCCGGGCCTTTGGTATCCAGCAGGATGCCGGCGTTGATACCGGTTTTCGCCATCACGGCGCGCATGTTCTTGATGCGGTTGCCGTGCTCTTCATAGTCGCCGTGAGAGAAGTTGAGACGCATCACGTTCATGCCCGCATTGAGCAGGTTGGTCAGCATTTCTTCCGATTCGGTTTTTGGACCGATGGTACAAACAATTTTGGTCTTTTTCATGGCGGAGTTTTCTACAAGTTGTGATGGATAAAAAAACGAATTTGACCGGCGCGGTTTACGCCGGTAGGGAATTTGGGCCGTGCCTGGTGGTGAAAAACATAGTTAAGGATAGGTGACGACAGTTGAAGTGGGGCGGAAAAATTCAGCCCGCGCGGGGGCGCGGGGATGCTGCGCAACGGGGTAAGATCACATCGTGTTGTTATTGCGTTTTCGCAGATCAAGGGCTGAAACCATTCAACTGATAGACGTTGCGCATTATAAAGGCTAAGCGGCGGGAAACAAAATAAAAAACCGCGGCGGTGCGGCGGATAGAGCAAAACGGGGCTAAATGTGGCGCAAATGCAACGCGTTGCGAGCCGCTTGTTGCGCAAATAACCTTTCTGTAAATGCAGGTTTAACGCGTTTGGGGAATTTCCAGCAGCGTGCCGGCGCTCAGGCAGAAGCAGCCGCTGGCGACGTTGGCCGGCAGGGTAAGGCTCTCGCCGGCACGTACTATCCGGGTGTCGCCGCCGAGGGTGAACTCGAATTCGCCGGATATCACCCGGGTTTGCAGCGCGTGCGCGGGCTTTTGCAGCTGGCCGAAGGCGCCGGCCTCGAAACGCACTTCCGCCGCCGGCGAACCGTCGCTCATCACGCCTTCACGGCGGGCAAGGCCATTGTCGAGCGGCAAAAAGGCGGTTTTGGCGGTGAAGGTGGTCATGTGGCGTTCCTGATGGCTGATGGCGGTAGTTCGGCGCAATCGACATGAAAAATCGAACGGTCGGGCAGAGACGATACAACGGGAAGTATAACGTGACAGGGAGAGATGAATCAGCAATATGGTGCGTCCGAGTGGACTCGAACCACCGACCCCCACCATGTCAAGGTGGTGCTC
>NZ_JALBYS010000022.1:0-86118 GCF_022678525.1 Serratia sp. PGPR-27
AGATCTACACACAGAGGCCATCGTCGGCAGCGTCAGATGTGTATAAGAGACAGGACGAAATAGAGATCGCTCACGCCCTCCTCGCCCATTTCCACCACCTTCAGCCCCGGCGCCGGCAAGATCAGCGGCAGCAACGAACCCGGCACGCAGGCGACGCCGCAGCCGGCCTGCACGCAGGCCGCCATCGCGGCATAAGATTCCATTTCCAGCGTCATGCGCGGTTTCAGCCCGCGCGAGGCCAGCCAGTGATCGACCTTCAGCCGGAACGAGCACTCGCGGCTGAACGTGTAAAACTCCAGCGGCGCCAGCGTGGCGGCGTCGGGCTGCCCGACATCCGCCGGCATCAGCAGCACCAGCCGTTCGTCAAACGCCTTTTGGCTGGCCAGCAGCGGATGCTCAATTGGGCCGTCGGTGATCGCCAGATCGAGATCGCTGTCGATCAACATGCGTTCCAGCACCAGCGAGTCGCGGCTCAGCACGTTGATGTGCAAATGAGGCTGTAAACGGCGCAGCCGGGCAATGCGCGCCGGCAAGTGACTGACCAGCGAAAAATCCAGCGCGCCGAGGTTTAACAGCCCATGCTGTTGCTCGCCGGCGAACAGCTGCTTGCTGCGCTCGGCCTGCGCCACGATGTCGCGCGCCTGCTGATAGAACAGTCGTCCTTTGGGATTGACGTACAGCCGGTTCTTGTCGCGGAAAAACAGCTCGCCGCCCAGCGACTCCTCCAGCTCGCGCAGCCGCAGCGTGACGTTGGAAGGCACGCAGTGCAGCTCGCGGGCGGCGGCGGCAATGGTTTTGTGTTCCACCACGGTGCAGAAAAACTTCAGCTGACTCAGCTTCATTAATCATTCACTTTTAGTTAGTGTTTTAGTTAAAAACAATCACTTTAGATTAGCATCGATTTCATCTACAGTCTGCCGACACCCTGAGGAGGATCTCTGATGCCACTGAATGACCTACTGACGCTGCCCGGCGTGGCGGCCCAACCGGACGCGGTAACCGACGGTTACGTGTTCAACCACACCATGATCCGCGTGAAAGACCTGACCAAGGCGCTGGATTTCTATACCCGCGTACTGGGCTTTACCCCGGTCTATCTGGAAACGTTCGAAGAAGCCGCTTTCACCATCTGCTACCTGACGCGCAGCCCGCGCGAGCAGATCCCGCAGGATGACGACGAACGCAAACGCTGGGCGCTGAGCCAACCGGGCATTCTCGAACTGACCCATAACCACGGCACCGAAAATCAGGCGGATTTCCACTACCACAACGGCAACGGCGAGCCGCGCGGCTTTGGCCACCTGTGCGTCACGGTGCCGGACGTGCGCGCCGCCTGTGAGCGTTTTGAGCGCCTGGGCGTCACCTTCCAGAAACGCCTGCATGAAGGCCGCATGAACTACGTGGCGTTCATTCGCGATCCGGACGATTACTGGATTGAAATCCTGCAGCCGACGCCGCTGCAGGACTGATTGCCCCCCCTCCTTCACCCCGGCCCTCGCGCCGGGGTTTTTCATCTATCGCACTTCGATTGACCATTCTTGCGCAAAATCGCGCGGCAACGCGGGGTTCCGTGACGTTAGGCTTGCTCGCAGCGGGTGATTCGCGTAAAACTGTCAGCCGCAAATCTTGCCACTCACAACCCATTCACTGGACGATATGTTTCAAGATAACCCGCTGCTGGCGCAGCTTAAACAGCAACTTCACTCTCAGACCCCGCGCGTTGAAGGCGTCGTGAAAGGGACTGAGAAAGGCTTTGGCTTTCTTGAAGTAGACGGTCAAAAAAGTTACTTCATTCCACCGCCGTACATGAAGAAAGTCATGCACGGGGATCGCATTATCGCCACCCTGCACACCGAGAAAGAGCGCGAAATCGCCGAGCCGGAAACCCTGGTCGAGCCGTTCCTGTCGCGCTTTGTCGGCCGCGTGCAAAAGCGCGACGATCGTCTGTCCATCGTGCCCGATCATCCGTTGCTGAAAGAGGCGATTCCGTGCCGCCCGGTGCGTGAATTGACCCACAACTTCCAGGCTGGCGACTGGGCGGTGGCGGAAATGCGCCGCCATCCGCTGAAAGGCGATCGCGGCTTCAACGCCGACCTGACCCAGTTTATCACCGACGGTGAAGACCATTTCGCCCCGTGGTGGGTGACGCTGGCGCGTCACAACCTGGAAAAAGAGGCGCCGGAGATGCAGGCCCTCAGCGAGCCGAACGCGGCGCTGGTGCGTGAAGATCTGACCGCGCTCGAATTCGTCACCATCGACAGCGCCAGCACCGAGGACATGGACGATGCGCTGTACGTGACCGACAACGCTGACGGTTCGCTGCAGTTGACCATCGCCATCGCCGATCCGACCGCCTACGTCGAGCAAGGCAGCAAGCTGGACGATATCGCCCGCGTGCGCGCCTTCACCAACTACCTGCCGGGCTTTAACATCCCGATGCTGCCGCGCGATCTGTCGGACAACCTGTGCTCGCTGCGCCCTAATGAGCGCCGCCAGGTGCTGGCCTGCCGCGTAACCATCGCCGCCGACGGCGCGCTGGGCGACGATATTCAGTTCTTCGCCGCCGAGATCGAATCCAAAGCCAAACTGGTGTACGACGAAGTTTCCGACTGGCTGGAAGGCATTGCCGGCTGGCAGCCGCCGAGCGACGCCATCGCGCAACAGATCACCCTGCTGAAACGCGTTTGCGACGCGCGCAACGCCTGGCGTCACCAGCATGCGCTGGTATTCAAAGATCGCCCGGACTACCGCTTCGTGCTGGGTGAAAAAGGCGACGTGCTGGAGATCGTCACCGAGCAGCGCCGCAGCGCCAACCGCATCGTTGAAGAGTGCATGATCGCCGCCAACGTCTGCGCCGCCATCGTGCTGCGCGATCGCCTGGGCTTCGGCGTGTACAACGTGCACACCGGTTTCGATCCCGCGCTGGTTGAACAAGCGGTCACCGTATTGCAGGCTAACGGCGTGGAAGCCGAAGCCGAAAAACTGCTGACCCTTGAGGGCTTCTGCGAACTGCGCCGCCATCTGGATGCGCAGCCGACTCAGTTCCTTGACAGTCGTATCCGTCGCTTCCAAACCTTCGCGGAGATCAGCACCACGCCGGGGCCGCACTTCGGTCTGGGGCTGGAGGCTTACGCCACCTGGACATCGCCAATCCGTAAATACGGCGATATGGTCAACCATCGCCTGCTGAAGGCGATCATCAACCAGCAGCCGGCGGAAAAACCGCAGGATGACGTGACGGTGCAGTTGGCGGAACGCCGCCGCCTGAACCGCATGGCGGAACGCGACGTCGGCGACTGGCTGTACGCCCGTTTCCTGCAGGACAAGGCCGGCACCGATACCCGCTTCAACGCCGAGATTATCGACGTGACACGCGGCGGCCTGCGCGTGCGCCTGCTGGACAACGGCGCGGTTGCCTTCATTCCGGCGCCGTTCATTCATGCGGTGCGTGACGAGATGCAGTGCAGCCAGGAAACCGGCACCGTGCAGATCAAAGGCGAAGTGGTTTACCGCCAGAGCGACACCTTGCAGGTCACCATCGCCGAAGTACGCATGGAAACCCGCAGCGTGATCGCCCGCCCTGTGGCCTGAACGCCAACCTGAAACGGTCGTAACGCAAAACGCCGGCGGTGAGAACCGCCGGCGCTTTTTTTGCCCCGCGTCTGCTAGCGCAGCGGATCGCCGCCGGTTTCACGCAACAGCGGCAGCGCGGCCAGCGAGATCAGCGTCGCCAACATCAGATAGCCGGCGGGCGCCAGCAGCGAACCGCTGAGTGCGATCGACTGTGAAGCGATGTATTGGGCAAAGCCGCCGAAGATTGCGACGCCAAGGCTATAAACCAACGCAAACCCCAGCGCGCGTACGCGCTGCGGAAACAGCTCGGAAATCACCAACAGCGTAGGAACAGACCCCAACGTCGTTAGCCCAACCATCAGCGCAACCACGCTCAGCAACACCGCCGGATACGGCGCCACCGTCAGCAACCAGAAAACCGGCAACGCCAGCAGCAAAATGGCGATCCGCGCCCAGCGGATCAGCGGCAGACGGCCATAGCGATCGCACCAGCCCCCAACCAGCAAACTGCCGCCGAAAGTGATGATCCCGGCCAGCAGCATCGCGGCATAGCCGTAAGTCTGCGCCATGCCCAGATACTTCACCGCAAAGGTACCGAGATAATACATAGAAATGTACGTGGCAACCGTGGCGCCGATGGTCAACATCACGCCGAGCACCACCGCTCGCGAGTGCCGGCGCAGCTGCGCAGGCGGCTCCTGAGTGCGCGGCATCGGCGGACGGTCGCTTTCCAGCCCGAGGCGCAGCCAGCAACCGAGCGGAGCAAGCGCCACGCCGATAAAGAAAGGAATGCGCCAGCCCCATTCAGCCATCGCGTTCGGTTCGCCCGAAAGCAGCGGCAGCGCGGCGCTCAACCCCAGCGCTGTCACACCGCCAATCACGCTGGCGATGCCCTGCGTCGCCAGTGACCAGCTGGAATAGAAGCCGCGCCGATTGGGCGGCGCCGACTCCACCAGCAACGACATCGACGCCCCCACCTCTCCGCCCGCCGCCACCCCCTGGATAAGGCGCGCCACCACCAGCGTGATGGTTCCCCAATAGCCGGCGCTGGCGTAGGTCGGCGCAAAGCCGATCATCGCCGTACCCAGGCTCATCAGTGAAATCGTCAGGATCATCGCCGGTTTGCGGCCGCGGCGATCGGCATAGGCGCCGATCAAAATACCGCCCAGAGGCCGCATAATAAAACTGACGCCGAACGTGGCGAACGCCAGCAGCAACGCCAGATTAGGATCGCTCGACGGCGGAAAGAACAGCACACTGATATAAATGACGAAGAAGTTATAAATGCCGAAGTCGAAAAATTCCAGCGCATTACCGAAGGAGGCGGCAAATATCACTTTCTTGCCGCCCGTCTTCGACGGCGCGTTTATTTCTGATTGCATCACCGCCGTATTTTCACTCATTATTATCTTCCCTGTTATTATTTTTCTGACTTATTTTAAATACGCTTCCGCCAGCGCGCCCCAATAATGGCTGCCCGCCGCCAGGCATTCATCGTTAAAGTCGTATCCCGGGTTATGCACCATACAGCTTCCTTCACCGTCGCCATTGCCGATAAGCAGATAGCAGCCTCGCGGCTGCGCCTCAAGCATGAAGGTGAAATCTTCGCTGCCCATCAGCGGCTTAGCGCCGTAGTGCGCGCGCGCGGCGCCAAACTGCTGCTGCGCCACCTGATGCGCGAAGCGCGTCATAGCCTCATCGTTAACCAATACCGGAGCGCCGTTGATGTGGTTCACGATTGCCGTGGCGCCGAAGCTTTGCGCCTGCGCCTGAATCAGCGCAGGAATGCGCGTTAACAGCGTTGTTCGCCATTCGCGCCCCAGCGATCGCACGCTGAGCTTCATTTCCGCACTATCAGGGATCACATTGGCCGCCTCACCGGCCTTAATGCTGCTGACGGTGATCACCGCCGCCTCCAGCGGATCGGTATTACGCGAGACGATGCTTTGCAGCGCGACGACGATATGCGAGGCCACCAGCACCGGATCGACGGTCAGATGCGGCATAGCGCCGTGCCCACCGCAGCCTTGCACGGTAACGACGAATTGGTCCGTCGAAGCCATAAAGGCGCCGTGACGGAAGAAAAACTCGCCCACCGGCAGACCCGGCATGTTGTGCATGGCGAAGATGGCGTCACAGGGAAAGCGTTCGAATAACCCTTGCTCCACCATCAACGCGCCGCCGCCCAGCGTCTCTTCCGCCGGCTGAAAAATCAGATGCAGCGTGCCATTGAAGCGGCGGGTTTGCGCCAGGTAACGCGCAGCGCCGAGCAACATGGTGGTATGGCCGTCGTGGCCGCAACCGTGCATGCGGTTGGGCACGCTGCTGCTCCAGGATTTGCCGTTGTTTTCTTCGATCGGTAGCGCATCCATATCGGCGCGCAGCCCGAGGCTTTTCACGCCGTCACCCACCCGCAGCGTACCGACGACGCCGGTGCCCGCCAATCCGCGGTGCACCTCATACCCCCACGAACTCAGATAATCCGCCACCAAATCGCTGGTACGAAACTCCTCGAAGCCAAGCTCCGGGTGCTGATGAATATCATGACGAATGGCCGTTAGCTGCGGTAAATAACCTGCAATGACTTTATCTATCATTATTAATTCCTTTTATTGACTTTATTATTTGTGAAATAAATGAATGGCGCTTCGAGCGCGAGCCAAGATATATCACGCAAAACGTTTATTAGTACCCCTTGTGTCGGCAATACAGAAAAATAATGCCAAAGGGATCGCGCAAGCGATGGGTTTAGATATTATTCGCCAGATAAAAATTAAAAATGCAGCAGGAAACGCTGCCGGGCCACATTGCGACGACAGCCTGCACCAATGGGGTTTCATCACGTTGTTTTTCCACCAAAACCCCACCTGCTTCACATTTCTCATCCGACCTGCCGCGGTTCGGCGGCAAAACTTCTACTGTTAAAACGTCATCCCTAATAACAACGTCAATTTCTACCTCTGTACGCCAAGGAGTTGTTTCATGAAAAACATCAGGTCCGGACTTATCTGGCTGCTGGTGGCGTTGGTCGGCGCTTTCGCCTTCGCCATGCTGGCGCTCAGCCGCGGCGAACACGTCAACGCCGTCTGGCTGGTGGTCGCCGCCGTCGCCTGCTACAGCATCGCCTACCGCTTCTACAGCCGGTTCATCGCCGACAAGGTCTTTGAACTGGATGACCGCCGTCTTACCCCGGCCGAACGCCACAACGACGGCCTGGACTACGTGCCCACCAACAAATGGGTGCTGTTCGGCCACCACTTCGCCGCCATCGCCGGCGCCGGGCCGCTGGTGGGGCCGATCCTGGCCGCGCAGATGGGCTTCCTGCCGGGGACCATCTGGATCCTGGTCGGCGTTATGTTGGCCGGCGCGGTGCAGGATTTTCTGGTGCTGTTCATCTCCACCCGCCGCGACGGACGTTCGCTGGGGGAGATGGCCAAGCAAGAGCTGGGGGCGTTCGCCGGGGTGATTACCATGCTCGGCGCGCTGGGGGTGATGATCATCATCCTGTCGGCGCTGGCGCTGGTGGTGGTGAAGGCGCTGGCCGACAGCCCGTGGGGGCTGTTCACCATCGCCGCCACCATCCCGATCGCGCTGTTCATGGGCATCTACATGCGCTTTATCCGGCCGGGCAAAATCGCTGAAATCTCAGTGATCGGCTTCGTGCTGATGCTGCTGGCGATCGTTTACGGCGGCAACGTGGCGCAAGATCCCTACTGGGGGCCGTTCTTCACGCTGCACGGCACCACCCTGACCTGGGTGCTGGTGATCTACGGCTTCGTCGCCTCGGTGCTGCCGGTGTGGCTGCTGCTGGCGCCGCGCGACTACCTTTCGACCTTTATGAAGATCGGCGTCATCATCGGCCTGGCCATCGGCATCGTTTTCGCCATGCCGGAGATGAAAATGCCGGCGGTTTCGCGCTTTATCGACGGCAGCGGCCCAGTGTTCGCCGGCGCCCTGTTCCCATTCCTGTTCATCACCATCGCCTGCGGCGCCATTTCCGGCTTCCACGCGCTGGTTTCCAGCGGCACCACGCCCAAACTGGTGGAGCGCGAAAGCCACATTCGCTTTATCGGTTACGGCGCCATGCTGATGGAGTCTTTCGTCGCCATCATGGCGCTGATCTGCGCCTCGGTGCTGGATCCGGGCGTTTACTTCGCCATGAACTCGCCGGCGGCGCTGATCGGCACCACGGTGGAAAATGCTTCGCAGGTCATTAACAGCTGGGGCTTTATCGTCACGCCGGAAACGCTGGCGCTGATCGCCAAAGAGGTGGGTGAGAATTCGATACTGTCGCGCGCCGGCGGTGCCCCGACCTTCGCCGTGGGCATGGCGCACATCATCAGCGAGGTGTTCAATAGCCGGGCGATGATGGCGTTCTGGTACCACTTCGCCATTCTGTTCGAAGCGCTGTTCATCCTGACCGCCGTCGACGCCGGCACCCGCGCCTGCCGCTTTATGGTGCAGGATCTGGTAGGCGTGGCGGTGCCGCAGTTGGCCAACAACCGCTCCTGGTTCGGCAACCTGGCGGGCACCACGGTGGCGGTGGCCGGCTGGGGCTTCTTCGTGTATCAAGGCGTGGTCGATCCGCTCGGCGGCATCAATACCCTGTGGCCGCTGTTCGGCATCGGCAACCAGATGCTGGCATCGATGGCGCTGATCCTCGGCACCGTGGTGCTGTTCAAGATGAAGAAGCAGCGCTACGCCTGGGTCACCATTCTGCCGACCGCCTGGCTGTTCGTCACCTCGATGACCGCCGGCTGGCAGAAGATCTTCCATGAGAAACCGAGCATCGGCTTCCTGGCGCAGGCGAAGAAATTTTCAACCGGCATCGAGCAAGGCACGATCATTGCGCCTGCCAAGTCGCTGAAGGACATGGAGACCATCGTGTTCAGCAACCAGATCAACGCCGCGCTGTGCGGGTTCTTTATGCTGGTGGCGGTGACCATGCTGATCGCCGCCTTCTTCGCGATCCGCAGGGCGCTGCGTTCCGAACAACCGACGGCGCACGAGGTGAACGCCGCGCTGCGGGAGGAGACCGGCCGCGGCTAAACGAACCGAGCATCAAGCAAGGGCGCCGCGGCGCCCTTTTTACTGGCTTTAGCCTAACAGCGTCGAGCCGAACGCCCCCTGCCAATCCTGTTCGAATTTCTCGACCGCGGCCTGTACGGCCGGCGCATTCAGGAACTGCTCCGCCACGTCCACCGGCAGCGTGATGGCCTGACAGCCCGCGAGCAGGCACTCCAGCGCCTGGCGCGGCGTTTTGAAGCTGGCGGCCAGCACCTGCGCCGAGGGCGCATGCAGGCTCAACAACTGCTGCAGCTCGTGCACCATTTCGATGCCGTCGCCGCCCTGCGCATCCACGCGGTTGATATAAGGCGCCACATATTCCGCCCCGGCCAATGCCGCCAACAGCCCTTGCCCGGCGCCGTACACTGCGGTGCCCAGCGTCGGAATGGACATCGTTTTAAGTTTCTTGATCGCCGCCAGCCCTTCGGCGGTCGCCGGGATCTTCACCACCAGCCCCGGTACCCGCTGGCTGAGCAGCGCCGCCTCCGCCACCATACGTTCCGCATCGGCCGCCATCACCTGCGCAAACAGCTTGCCGGTGCCGCCGAGGGCGTCGCGCAGCGCGGGCAGCACTTCCCAGATCGGCTTGCCTTCCTTCGCCACGATGCTCGGGTTGGTGGTGACGCCGTGCAGCGGCAGAATGCGCGCCAGGCGTTTTACCGCGGTCACATCGGCGGTATCGAGATAAAGCTCCATCACGGACTCCTGTGTCATGTTCTGTGGGCGGATTCAAACTCTGATCATCATAGGGCAAAAAAACCGCCAACCTTTGATCAAAATCAATTCAACTTTCATTCGAAACACCTTTAATGGCGAAAGATTCAGCAACGCCAAACGGGTGACTCATGTTCTTCAATCTGCAGCGCTACTCGACCCATGACGGCCCGGGCATCCGCAGCGTGGTCTTTTTAAAAGGCTGCCCGCTGAGCTGCCGCTGGTGTCAGAACCCGGAAAGCCGTTCGCGCCACGCAGACCTGCTGTTTGACGAGCGCCTGTGCCTGAGCGGCTGCACGCTGTGCGCCGAGCGTTGTCCGCAAGGGCTGCAGCGCACCGACGGGCCGCTGACGCTGCAACGCGAGCTGATTAGCGCAGACGATTATGCCGCCCTGGCCGCCACCTGCCCGACCGGCGCGCTCAGCCTGTGCGGCAGCCCGGTCAACCCCGACGATATCATGGCCGAGGTGATGCGGGATAAGCCTTTCTACCTGCGCAGCGGCGGCGGTTTAACCCTGTCCGGCGGCGAGCCCTTTATGCAGCCGGAGGTTGCGGCGGAACTGCTGCGGCGCGGCCGCGAGGCCGGCATCCACACCGCCGTCGAATCCTGCCTGCACGTTCCCTGGCGTTACATCGCGCCTTCATTGCCGTGGCTGGATCTGCTGCTGGCCGATCTCAAACACACCGACGAAGCGCGCTTCAGAGCCTGGACCGGCGGCTCCGCACGCCGGGTAATGAACAACTTCCGCCGGCTGGCGGCGCATGGCGTGCAGATGATCGTGCGCGTGCCGCTGATCCCCGATTTCAACGCCGATCGCCGCTCTGTCCGCGCGATCGTCGACTTCGCCGCCGACGAGATCGGCGTATCGGAGATCCACTTTCTGCCGTACCACACGCTGGGCATCAACAAGTATCACCTGCTCGGCGAGCCCTACCGCGCCGCCCGCACGCCGCTGGACGCGCCGGATTTGCTGGCCTTCGCCGAAGCCTATGCCGGCGCCAAAGGCCTGACCGCCATTTTGCGAGGATAACGCCATGACCACATTGGATTTGACCACCCTAAGCGCCCGCATTCAGGCGCACAAGAACGCGCTGATCCACATCGTCAAACCGCCGGTGTGCACCGAACGCGCACAGCACTATACCGAAGCCTATCAACAGCATCAGGACAAGCCGCTGCCGGTGCGCCGCGCGCTGGCGCTGGCTAACCACCTGGCGAAACGCAGCATCTGGATCGCCAACGACGAGTTGATCGTCGGCAACCAGGCCAGCGAACTGCGCGCCGCGCCGATCTTCCCCGAATACACCGTCGGCTGGATAGAAAACGAAATAGACCAGCTAGCCGACCGGCCGGGCGCCGGTTTTTCGGTCAGCGAAGAGAACAAGGCGATTTTGCATCGCCTGTGCCCCTGGTGGCGTGGCCAAACGGTGCAGGATCGCTGCTACGGCATGTTCACCGACGAGCAAAAAGCGCTGCTGGCCACCGGCATCATCAAGGCCGAGGGCAACATGACCTCCGGCGATGCTCACCTGGCGGTCAACTTCCCGCTGTTGCTGGAGCTAGGTCTCGACGGCCTGCGTGAAAAAGTGAACGCGCGCCGCAGCCGCCTGCGCCTGACCGAGTGGGAAGACCTGCACAAAGCGCAGTTTCTCAACGCTATCGACATCGTGCTAGCGGCGCTGAGCGAACACATCCTGCGCTTCGCCCGCCTGGCGCGCGACATGGCGCAAAACGAAGCCCGCGACTGGCGGCGCGCCGAGCTGCTGGCCATCGCGGATAACTGCGACCGGATCGCCCATCGCCCGCCACAAACCTTCTGGCAGGCGCTGCAGCTGTGCTATTTCATCCAGCTGACGTTACAGATCGAATCCAACGGCCATTCGGTTTCCTTTGGCCGCCTCGATCAATACCTCTATCCCTGGTATCGGCGTGACGTGGAGCTGGAGCAAAAGCTGGCGCGGGAAGACGCCATCGAGCTGTTGCACAGTTGCTGGCTGAAGCTGCTGGAGGTCAACAAGATCCGCTCCGGCTCGCATTCCAAGGCTTCCGCCGGCAGCCCGCTGTACCAGAACGTCACCATCGGCGGACAGAAGCTGATCGACGGCCAGCCGTGCGATGCGGTCAACCCGCTGTCCTACGCCATTCTTGAGTCCTGCGGCCGCCTGCGCTCCACTCAGCCCAACCTCAGCGTGCGTTACCATGCCGGGATGAGCGCCGACTTCCTCGACGCCTGCGTGCAGGTGATCCGCTGCGGTTTCGGCATGCCGGCATTCAACAACGACGAAATCGTCATTCCCGAGTTCATCAAGCTGGGGGTTGAGCCGCAAGACGCTTACAACTACGCCGCCATCGGCTGCATCGAGACCGCCGTCGGCGGCAAATGGGGCTATCGCTGCACCGGCATGAGTTTCATCAACTTCGCCCGGGTGCTGCTGGCAGCGCTGGAACAGGGCCGCGACGCGACCTCCGGGCAGATCTTCCTGCCGCAGGAACAGGCGCTATCCAAAGGAAACTTCGCCGATTTCGAGCAGGTCTTAGCCGCCTGGGATCGGCAAATCCGCTACTACACGCGCAAGTCGATCGAGATCGAATGCGTGGTGGACAGCGTGCTGGAAGAGAATGCCCACGATATCCTCTGTTCCGCGCTGGTGGATGACTGCATCGAACGCGGTAAAAGCATCAAGCAAGGCGGCGCCAAATACGATTGGGTTTCCGGCCTGCAGGTCGGCATCGCCAACCTGGGCAACAGCCTGGCGGCGGTGCGCAAACTGGTGTTTGACCAGGGGGCGATCGGCCAGCAGCAGTTGGCGACGGCGCTGGCCGAAGACTTCGCCGGGCTGGATGGCGAGCAGCTGCGCCAGCGGCTGCTCAACGCCGCGCCCAAATACGGCAACGACGTGGACGAGGTCGATCGGCTACTGGTGCGCGCCTACCAAACCTATATCGAAGAACTGAAGCAGTATCGCAACACCCGCTTCGGCCGCGGGCCGATCGGCGGTGGTTACTACGCCGGCACCTCATCGATTTCGGCCAACGTGCCCTTCGGCGCCGCCACTCTGGCCACGCCCGATGGTCGTAAGGCGCACACGCCACTGGCGGAAGGCGCCAGCCCGGCGTCCGGCACCGACCATCTGGGGCCGACGGCGGTGTTCAATTCGCTCGCCAAGTTGCCGACCGAGGCGATCCTCGGCGGCGTGCTGCTCAACCAAAAGCTGAACCCGGCGACGCTGGACAACCCGCGCGATCGGGAAAAGCTGATGCTGATGTTGCGCACCTTCTTCGAGAGCTACCGCGGCTGGCATGTGCAGTACAACATCGTGTCGCGCGAAACGCTGCTGGCGGCGAAGCAACACCCTGACCAATATCGTGATTTAGTGGTTCGCGTAGCTGGCTATTCCGCCTTCTTTACCGCATTATCCCCTGAGGCGCAGGATGATATTATTGCGCGCACAGAACATACTCTTTAAACCTTTGACTCTTAGCGGCCGCGCCTTGGCGGCCGCATCATCAGGCCGATATGAATTTACGACAACAGACCATATTGCAGTTGGTTAACGATCGCCGGCGGATCAGCGTCAATGAGCTGGCGCGCGCCTCGGGCGTCTCGGAAGTCACTATCCGGCAGGATCTCAACCTGCTGGAAAAGCGCAGTTATCTGAAGCGGGTGCACGGTTCCGCCGTGGCGTTGGAGAGCGACGACGTCGACGCCCGCATGATGTCCAATTTCACCCTCAAGCAGCGGCTGGCGCAATACGCCGCCGCGCAGGTCAACGACGGCGAGACGATCTTTATCGAGAGCGGCAGCGCCAACGCCCTGCTGGCGCGCTACATCGCCGAACGCAAGCGCATTACGCTGATCACCGTCAGCCACTACATCGCCAACCTGCTGAAAGAAACCGACTGCGACGTGATTGTACTGGGCGGCATGTACCAGAAGAAAAGCGAGACCGTGGTCGGCCCGCTGACGCGGCTGTGCATTCAGCAGGTGCATTTCAATAAGGCGTTTATCGGCATTGACGGCTTTCAGGCCGAAACCGGCTTTACCGGCCGCGACATGATGCGCGCCGATGTGGTCAGCGCGGTACTGGCCAAGGGCGTGGAGAATATCGTGCTGACGGACTCCAGCAAATTCGGCCAGATCCAGCCCAATCCGCTGGCGCAGCCGGGGCAAATCAGCCGGGTGATCACCGATTCACGTTTGGCGCTGGAGTATCAGCATCAGCTGAAACGCCAGGGCGTACAGGTGGAATTGGTCAACGAATAACGCAGACCACCGCCGCACCGCGCGGGCCACGCCGCGCGTCTTTCCCCTTGCACCGCAGGATTTTAAGACTATTTACCTGTTTATCCTTCCCGAGAAACCTATACTCAGTTTCGGCGACTTTTGGGCCGTAACCTGCTAATTATTCGGCCGTTAACAAAAAATGCCATTTTTTATATCGATACCGCATGGGAATCAACAGCAGGCCTGATTTATGGTTAACGCCTATACTTATAGGGCACTTCCATATAGCCAATGCTAAGGAGAAGTCATTATGATGATTATCAATAAACGTTTCGCCACCGCCGCTCTGGCTCTGACTCTGGCGTTTTCACTGAGCGCCTGTTCCAACATGTCCAAACGCGATCGCAACACCGCTATCGGCGCCGGCGCCGGTGCAGTCGGCGGCGCAGTGCTGACCAACGGCAGCGCTTTGGGCACGCTGGGTGGGGCTGCGGTGGGCGGCATTATCGGTCACCAGGTAGGTAAATAATCTGACCGAGAGCCCTCCGCCGACAGGCGGGCAAAAGCGCCTTGGCGCTTTGACGTATTAACCAATAACGATGATTTCAGGTCTGTTTTACGTTAAGTCTATAGTTCTTTCGCCGTTAACGGGTTAACCCCCGGCAGCAACAACCTCTAGCCATGCCGCAGCATTGCACCGCGGCATGGCGATTCACCTCAACCGCCCGCCAGTTTGACCTTCATGCCTTTGGCTTCCAGCAGCTGTTTGAGCAGATCGCGTTTATCGCCCTGGATCTCGATGACTCCCTCTTTCACCGAGCCGCCGCAGCCGCATTTCTTTTTCAGCTCGGCCGCCAGTTTGTCGAGCGCGGCATCATCCAGATCGACGCCGGTAATCAGGCACACGCCCTTCCCCTTACGGCCGCTGGTCTGGCGCTGGATGCGCACGACGCCATCGCCCTTGGCGCGTTGCGGTTTAACCTCTTCCTGCTTGATGCGACCGGTGTCCGTGGAATACACCAGACGGCTGTTATCGTCATTCATCATCGCTTCCTCAGGCCAAAGAGGCGCGGATCGCGCGCAGCGTCGCGGCCGGATCGGCAGATTGGGTGATCGGACGCCCAATCACCATATAGTCCACGCCGGCGGCCTGCGCTTGCACCGGCGTCATGATACGACGCTGATCGCCCGCCGCGCTGCCTTCAGGGCGGATCCCCGGCGTCACCAGTTGGAAAGCCTGCCCGCAGGCCGCCTTCAGCCGCTGCGCTTCGTGTGCCGAACACACTACGCCGTCCAGCCCGCAGTCGCGGGTCAGGCGCGCCAGGCGCTCGGCGTGTTCCGCCGGGCTAGCCTCGATGCCGATGCCGCGCAGGTCTTCCGCTTCCATGCTGGTGAGCACGGTTACGGCGATCAACAGCGGCGCATCCGTCCCGAATGACGCCAGCGCTTCTTTAGCGGCAGTCATCATGCGCGCGCCGCCGCTGGCGTGGACGTTAACCATCCAAACGCCCAGTTCGGCCGCCGCCGCTACCGCATGCGCAGTGGTATTGGGAATATCGTGGAATTTCAGGTCGAGAAACACGTCGAAACCGCGCCCATGCAGATCGCGCACCAGTTGCGGCCCAAACAGCGTGAACATTTCTTTGCCCACTTTCAGCCGGCAGTCTTGCGGATCGATACGGTCGGCGAACGCCAGCGCAGCGTTCTTATCGGCGTAATCTAACGCCACAACGATTGGAGATGATTTTAAGTCATTGTTATTAGCGTTATTTTCAGACTTCATTTCTTCTACCTTTTGTAAAATGGAGATAATCAGGGACTCACCCGCGAAACTGACCGCCGCATTCTACATGTCGGAGGCCCGAAATCCCAGCCGCAGCGCGCACCTACGCTCTGTCATGTTACCTCCCGCCTTTGTCATGGCGCGTCAATGAACGCCCGTCAGCAATAAACCACGCAGCGTAAAACGCCGTAAAGATGCGTAAATTGTTAATCAGATATTTTGAATGATTTGCTCAGCATTATCAGATTTTCAATCGGCACGGATGCTTTATTATTCACCACATCGGAAGCGAACGGCTTCCTTCCTAAATAAACAGACTGGAGTCACCCATGAAAACCATCAAATATTTTGCAGCCGCAGCCACTATCGCACTGACCTCTTTCGCCACCTTCGCCGCTGAACCGATCAGCAGCCAGCAGGCCGATAACCTGACCGCCGCCGGCATCGTTTCCGCAGGTCACGCAACCACCCTCAGCAGCCTGGAGAAAAAACTGGCCGCTAAAGCGGATGCCCAGGGCGCCAGCAGCTACCGCATCATCTCCGCCGGTGGTAACAACATGTTGAGCGGCACCGCGATCATCTACAAATAATGTTTCCGGTACAGGGCCCGAACGTTCGGGCCCTGCCTCTGTTTGCCGCCTGAAAAAACCGCATTTTCCTCGCCCCGCTTTGTTACAAAAATATTAAATTTTTATTACACACTAGACACCCGATCGTCAGTGGCTTAGCTTGAAGGCATCTTCCTGCAGAAAGGCTTTCAAAATGAGCGAGATATCGACACTTACCATTAAAATTCCTCTGGAACTGAAGGAAAAAATCCGCGCCGCCGCCGCTGAAAACGAATTTTCGTTGAGCGTGGAAGTGTGCCAGCGCCTGGAAAGCAGTTTCAGCGCGCCCGCCACCAAAGCAGAGAAACCGGCCAAAAAGGCGGATGAGCTGCACCACGGCGAAATCGACAATCAAAGCACCGAAGAAGAGATTGAACAGCCGCTGAGCCAGAAAGAGCTGAAGAAACTGCGTCAGCTGTTGAAAACCGGCGCCAAAGGCGGCAAGAAAAAGTAAGTGATGAACATAAAAAAACGGGGCGATTTTCGCCCCGTTTTTTTTTGCCGCTCCGCCGCGTTATTGTCCATCCAGACCGCGTATCGGTTTGACCGATGACCAGGCGCGGCACGACGGGCAATGCCAATAGAGCGAGTGCGCGGTGAAGCCACATTTGTGGCAGCGGTAACGCGGTTTGGTGCGAATTTGCTCGCCGACCATATCGCGCAACAGCAGCAGACTCTCTTTCGCCCGGCCGTCTTCAGCGTCCGCCAGGTGATAATCCATCAGCCGATAAAACACCCGCATAGTGGGATGACGCTGCAGCTGACGGTTGATATAGACCTGCACCACGTCGCGCCCTTCGTGCTGCTCGATGATCTCGGCTAGCATCAGATCGGCAGTGGCGCCGGTGTTCTCTTCCACGCAGCGCTTAAGAAAATCGGCCCAGTTGTGCTGTTGTTCCGGTAGATGCGTGTAGCATTCCTGCAGCATCGGCAGCGTTTCGCTGACCAACTCTTTATCCTGGCTCAGTACGCGTTGCAGCGACTCTGCCGCTTTGGCGTAGTCGTTTTGCGCCATGTAGATGCGCCCGAACATGATGGACACGCGCGCACACTGTTTATCGGCGGCGTCCGCGCGCTTGAGCAGGCTCATTGCCCGATCGAGATCGTCGCTGCCCATTGCCTGCAGCGCCAACTCACAGTAAAAGTGCGCGATCTCGACGCGTTGCTTCTCTTTGCCCAGCTTGACCAGTTTTTCCGCCACGTCGATCGCTTTCTGCCAGTCGCTGGTCGCCTGATGGATCACCAGCAGTTGCTGCAGCGCCGAGACGCGAAAATCCGCTTCGTCAGTCAACTGGCTGAACATGTCTTCCGCGCGGTCGTACAGCCCGGCCGCCATATAGTCGCGGCCCAGCTGCTGCACCGCCAGCAGGCGCTGTTCGAAGGTCAGGGAGGCGCTTTCCATCAAGGCCTGATGGATGCGGATGGCGCGGTCGACTTCACCGCGCGAACGGAACAGGTTACCCAGCGTCAGGTGGGCTTCAACGGTGTTGCTGTCCTCTTTCAACATGTCGAGGAACAGATCGACCGCCTTGTCCTGCTGGTTGGAGAGCAGAAAGTTCACCCCTGCCACGTATTCGCGCGACAGGCGGTTGGCTTCTTGCTGTTTATCCTGCTGAGCGCTTCTGCGCCCCATGTACCAACCGTACGCGGCAGCCACGGGCAGCAACAGAAACAGCAGTTCTAACATAGAGGATTATTCCTTGCTGACAACAGGCTGAGCCGCCGGTTCAGCGGGCTGCTCAAGCTGCAGCTCCAGCCTTTTGATCTTGCGCTCGGCGCGACCCAGCGCAATACGCGTGCGCAGGTAGAACAGGCCGCAAATGATCCAGCCGAGAACGAAACCGGCGCCAAACAGCGTGGCCAACAGGGTCGATACGCGATAGTCGCCCTGCGCAACCAGATAGTTAAAATTGACCACCTGATCGTTATGCGCACCCAAGGTGACGGAAATCACGAAGATCACCAGAACCAACAAAAAAATCAGCAAATATTTCACATTCTTTCCCGCGATGCCGAGTGAATCGGATGAACGATGCCAAAATGTGGCGTCCCTAACCCTTAAGTTAGCATTTCCCGCTGCGGCAGGGAAACCCTGCCGCACGATAAAACCACATATCTGCTGGCATATTCGGCAGTAAACGGTCTTAGCGAACAAATTGATGAGAAAGCTTCTCAAAACGTCGAATTTATAAGGATATGGGGGCAACCGGGCGAATTGCAATGGCGGGAAAATGTAAGCGGTTAATGCGGCACCGATCCGATGCCGCCTATTTTGTGACGTGGTCACATAGCGATCATATCTCCGGCTTGCGCGCCGCGATTTCCTGCTGCTCTTGTGGCGGCGGCGTCAGCGGGCCGAACCAGCGCTGCGCCAGCCAGCAGGTGACCACCACCAGCAGCCAACTGATCAGCGTAGCCATCGCCAGATCGCGCGGCCAGTGCATGCCCAGCAGCAGACGGCTGCCCATCACCCCCGTTGCCCACACCATCAGCAACGCAACGGTTTTATAATGGCGGCGCGGCCACAGCAGCCCTACGCCCAACAGCGCCCAGGTGGCGGCGAACATCGTATGCCCCGACGGGAAAGCGAAGCCGGTTTCAAACTGCCAGTGCTTGCGCAGCCAGTTCGGCACCAGCGTCTGGTCTTGCAGTTGCTCGCGCACCAGCGCGCTGCGCTCTTTGCGATGCAGCGAATAGAAATATTTTCCGTCCACGCCGTGGGTTTGCTCGAGCCATACCACAAACGGCCGCGGTTCTTGCACCCGATCCTTGATCAACGACTTGACCCCCTGCCCAATCACCAACGCGGCGGAAAGCAGGATCGCCAGACCGATGGCCGCCTTCAGCCGAAAGCGCAGGCACCACAAAAACCAACCGCAAAGGACAGCGCTGGTCAGAATGCCCCACGGCGAGGTAACGGTTTCGGTCACCCAGAACAGCGCTTTGAGCAGCCGATCATTGCCGCCGGGCTGCCAATGCCAGCCGGAGGCCCATACCACCAGCGGCATCAACAGCAGCAGCAGCGCGCCGCCCGCCGTACGTTTTGCTATCTCATACATTCCCGTTTTCCTCTGCGTGAATCAGGCTGCAGTGTAACAAGAGTGCAATATTGATAACACGCGAAAAATTAAACAGATAGAAAACCTATCGCAATAATAGGTGGCCAGAAAACGCCATCTGCTGGTTTGCTGAGCACCGCCCGGCAAGAAGTTGTGGCAAAATAGCCGATAATTAACGAAATAGAGATCGGCGTAGCACGTTTTAGTCTTGGTCAATTTACTAAACCGGACTTAGGATGCGCGACAATGATTGAATCGTAGGTTTTTGTGGAGAGTGACATGCAGCTGAAACGGGTGGCAGAGGCTAAACTGCCGACACCTTGGGGCGATTTCCTAATGGTAGGATTCGAAGAACTGGCGACCGGACATGACCATCTGGCACTGGTATTCGGTGATATTTCCGGCGAAGCGCCGGTGCTCGCACGCGTGCATTCCGAATGCCTGACCGGCGACGCGTTATTCAGCCTGCGCTGCGACTGTGGTTTTCAACTGGAAGCCGCACTGGAGCAGATTGCGGAAGAAGGCCGCGGCATCCTGCTTTATCATCGCCAGGAGGGCCGCAATATCGGCCTGTTGAACAAGATCCGCGCCTACGCCCTGCAGGATAAGGGCGCAGACACCGTGGAAGCCAATCACCAGCTCGGCTTCGCCGCCGACGAGCGCGACTTCACCCTGTGTGCCGACATGTTCAAACTGCTGGGCGTCGACGCGGTGCGTTTGCTGACCAACAACCCGAAAAAGGTCGAGATCCTGACCGAAGCCGGTATCAACATCAGCGAACGCGTGCCGTTGATCGTCGGCCGCAATCCGAAGAACGAACGCTATCTGGCCACCAAGGCCGCCAAAATGGGCCATTTGCTCGACCAGAAGTGATCGCCACCGCCGCGGAAACAATCAGGGCGCCTTACGGCGCCCTTTTTATTGATTAATTACAGCATTTTCCTGATCACATAGTGCAGGATGCCGTCGTTTTCGTAGTAAGTCAGCTCATTGCCGGTATCGATGCGGCACCGGGTGTCGACCACTTCCTTGCGCCCGTCGGCATAAGTGATGTGCACCGGCACCGTCTGGCCCGGCTGCAGCTGTTGCAGGCCGCCGACGCTGATCTGCTCATCCCCGGTCAACCCCAGCGTTTTACGCGTCACCCCTTGCGGGAACTCCAGCGGCAAAATCCCCATGCCGATCAGGTTAGAGCGGTGTATACGCTCGAAGGATTCGGCAATCACCACCCGCACGCCCAGCAGGCGCGGCCCCTTCGCCGCCCAGTCACGGCTGGAGCCGGAACCGTACTCTTTACCGGCGATCACCGCCAGCGGCACTTTCTCCTGCTGATACTGCATGGCGGCGTCGTAGATAGACAGCTGCTGTTGCGAAGGAATATGGCGGGTATAGCCGCCTTCCACGCCCGGCACCATTTCGTTGCGGATGCGAATGTTGGCGAAGGTGCCGCGCATCATCACTTCGTGGTTGCCACGGCGTGAACCGTAGGAATTGAAATCCTGCGGCGCTACGCCATGCTCGCTCAGGTAACGCCCCGCCGGGCTGTCGCGCTTGATGTTACCCGCCGGCGAGATGTGATCGGTGGTCACCGAGTCGGCCAGAATCGCCAGAATGCGCGCCTCTTTGATGTCCTGCACCGGATCCGGTTTCACCTTCATGGTGCTGAAGAACGGCGGATGGCGGATATAGGTAGAATCCTCCTGCCACTGATAGGTCGCCGAACCGGTCACCTGGATCGCCTGCCAGTTGGCATCGCCGTCGAACACTTCGCCGTACTCCTTATGGAACATCTCGGTGCGCACTTCTTCCACCGCCTGAGCGATGTCCCGGCTGCTCGGCCAGATGTCCTTCAGGTAGACCGGCTGGCCATCGTTGCCCTCGCCCAGCGGCTCTTTGGTCAGATCGATCTTCATGCTGCCCGCCAGCGCATAAGCCACCACCAGCGGCGGCGAGGCCAGCCAGTTGGTTTTCACCAGCGGGTGGATGCGCCCTTCGAAGTTACGGTTGCCCGACAGCACCGCGCCCACGGTCAGATCGCCCTCTTTGATCGCCTGCTCGATCGGATCCGGCAGCGGGCCGGAGTTACCGATGCAGGTGGTACAGCCATACCCCACCAGGTTGAACCCCAACTCTTCCAGATAAGCGGTGAGTTTGGCGCTGTCGAAGTAGTCGGTCACCACTTTGGAACCCGGCGCCAGCGAGGTTTTTACCCAGGGTTTGCTGCGCAGCCCTTTCTTGACGGCGTTTTTCGCCAACAGGCCGGCCGCCATCATCACGCTCGGGTTGGAGGTGTTGGTGCAGGAGGTGATCGCCGCGATCACCACTGCGCCGTCGCGCAGTTCGTGCTGCTGCCCGTCCAGCGTAAAGGTTTTGCTGTCTGTCTTGGCCTTGTGACCGCCGATATCCAGCTCGGTAGCAGCCTTGAACGCCTGCGGCACATTCGGCAGCGCCACGCGATCCTGCGGGCGTTTCGGCCCGGCGAGGCTCGCCTCCACCGTCGACATATCCAGCGCCAGCGAGCTGGTGAATACCGGCTCATCTCCCGGATTGCGCCACATGCCCTGCGCCTTGGCGTAGGCTTCCACCAGCGCGATTTGTTCGGCGCTGCGACCGCTGAGTTTCATGTAGCCGAGCGTGACATCGTCTACCGGGAAGAAGCCGCAGGTAGCGCCGAACTCCGGCGACATGTTGGCGATGGTCGCACGGTCCGCCAGCGGCAGATCGGCCAGGCCGTCGCCGTAAAACTCGACGAACTTGCCGACAACGCCGTGCTTGCGCAGCATTTGGGTGACGGTCAGCACCAGATCGGTGGCGGTAATGCCCTCGCGGAGCTTGCCGGTCAGCTTGAAGCCGACCACGTCCGGGATCAGCATCGACACCGGCTGGCCCAGCATCGCCGCTTCCGCTTCGATACCGCCGACGCCCCAGCCGAGAATGCCCAGGCCGTTGATCATGGTGGTGTGAGAATCGGTGCCCACCAGCGTATCCGGATAGGCCACGCGGCGACCGCTTTCGTCGCTGTGCCACACCGTTTGGCCGAGGTATTCGAGGTTGACCTGGTGGCAGATGCCGGTGCCCGGCGGCACCACGCGGAAACGGTTGAAGGCTTTCTGCCCCCAGCGCAGGAAGGTGTAGCGCTCGTGGTTGCGCTGCATTTCGATACGCACGTTGTCTTCGAAGGCGTTGTCATCGCCGAATTCATCGACGGTAACCGAGTGGTCAATTACCAAATCCACCGGTGACAGCGGGTTCACCTGGTCGACATTGCCGCCCAGCCGCCGCACCGCTTCACGCATCGCCGCCAGATCCACCACCGCCGGCACGCCGGTAAAATCCTGCATCAGCACGCGTGCTGGACGGTAGGCGATCTCACGGTCAGCATGGCCGGTTTGCAACCAGGCGACGATGGCCTTGAGGTCGTCAACCTGCACGGTGTCGCCATCCACATGGCGCAGCAGGTTCTCCAACAGCACTTTCATTGATTTCGGCAACCGGTCGATATCACCCAGCTGCTTCGCCGCCAGCGGCAGACTGTAGTAGTAATATTCGCTATTCAGCGCAACCAGCTTATCCAGACTTGTTTCACGAAGATCGGACGACATAGCTCCTCCATTTCTTATTGTGATTAAAACAGGGTAATCAGTGAGGTCTTGTTTAAAGATACCACAAAGATAAGTTAACGTTTTGATAACAACACGATTTGATCACAACGATAGGCGGGAACAATCAAGAGGAAGGAAGTGCGAGCGCAGCCAAGGAGTTAGGCCACACGTCAACGAAAACGCCGCAACGAGGCGGCGTTTTCGCAGGGAAAATCTCGCGGCTCTAGCGGGATTGGCGCACCAGGCGGCGACAGACTGTGAGCACAACTGCAGCAATGATGGCAGAGACACCCAATTTAATGGCAATGACAGCCGAGTCGAAATTATTCATCCCTATTTCACCATCACCGCTAATTTCAATGTTGTTGGAAACGAAGCTGTCGAAAGGACGGCGGCTTTTCAGGATGATCCTGAGAAACAAGGAAGGTGCGGGTTTCCGGGCTAAAAAAACCGGTTAGGCAGGCACCTAACCGGGTTTGATTTGATATCGTCAACGATTACTTAATCGGCAGCTTGATGTCCTTGAACATCGCTTCGATTTCTTCATTGGAGCGCAGCGCCACTGCGCTGTCGACCACGTCGCGCGTCAGGTGCGGCGCGAAGCGCTGAATGAAGTCGTACATGTAGCTGCGCAGGAAGGTGCTACGGCGGAAGCCGATTTTAGTGGTGCTATATGTGAAGATATCGCGCGCATCCACCGTCACCAGATCCGGATCCTGCACCGGATCCACCGCCATGCTGGCGATCACCCCCACCCCCAATCCCAGACGCACATAGGTTTTAATCACGTCGGCGTCGGTGGCGGTGAAGACGATGCGCGGCGTCAG
This sequence comes from Serratia sp. PGPR-27, assembly GCF_022678525.1. Lineage (NCBI taxonomy): Bacteria > Pseudomonadati > Pseudomonadota > Gammaproteobacteria > Enterobacterales > Yersiniaceae > Serratia > Serratia sp. PGPR-27. The sequence continues at coordinate 23,460 of NZ_JALBYS010000022.1, forward strand.
GCCGGCGCGGTTGAAGGCGGTGTCCAGCTCCGAGCGGCCGGTAAAGCCGAATGTGTAAGTGACGATCGGGTAAGCCGCCAGCTCTTCAATGCTGATGCTGCTTTTGCCCGCCAAAGGATGATCGGGCTTCACCACCACCGCACGGTTCCAGTGGTAGCACGGCAACATGATGAGATCGTCGTACAGGTGCAGCGCCTCGGTGGCGATGGCAAAATCGGCGGTGCCCTTGGAGACCGCTTCGGCGATCTGCGTCGGCGAGCCCTGATGCATGTGCAGCGAGACGCGCGGGTAACGCTCGATAAAGCCCTTGATCACGTTGGGCAAGGCGTAGCGAGCCTGCGTATGCGTGGTGGCGACGTACAGCGAGCCTTTGTCCGGGTAGGTGTGTTCACCGGCAACGGCTTTGATGGCGTCTACTTTGGACAACACTTCACGCGCGATGCGAATGATTTCCTGGCCGGCGGGGGTGACCTGGGTCAGGTGCTTGCCGCTGCGGGCGAAAATCTGGATGCCCAGCTCATCTTCGAGCATGCGCACCTGTTTGCTGATGCCGGGTTGAGAAGTATAGAGCCCTTCTGCCGTCGAGGAGACATTCAGGTTGTGGTTAACCACTTCCACAATGTAACGAAGCTGCTGCAATTTCATATCTTATACCATCCTAGGTTAAACACTGCGGCTTACCCGCAGCCAGGTATATCGGTGTCGCCCCGGTATGCTGAAACTCACAAGCCATAAACCCCGTGTTCTACCCTGATGGTGAAGAAAACGCCGTTGTTAATAAGCTTTAATAATAAAAAAACTTTTTATATAACCACTATACCACGATGCAGCTTCAAGTATAGATCCGCGTCACACTATGATAACGATTATTTTGCATGGGTATCAACGTGAAACGGCGATGTCGGAGGGATAAAAACAGCAAAGGATAGATCCGTTTGCCCCTTTTCACCAATAAAAAAACCAGCCGCCAGGGCTGGTTTTTCATCTTGCGGGCAGGACATCGCCCCTACTTCTTGCCTTCGACCCACTTGCCGTCCACGTAGAACGCAGACCAACCGGTCGCCTTGCCGTCTTTTTCAGAGGAGACGTACTGCTGCTTGGTTTTACGGCTGAAACGCACCAGCGTTTTGTTGCCTTCGGCATCCGCCACCGGCGCATCGGCCAGATAGCGCAGTTTCTCCGGCAGACGATCCTTGAAGCGAGCCAGTTCTTCCACCAGCGGCGCGCGGGTCTCGCGCGATTTAGGGAAGGTGTTGGCCGCCAGGAACACGCCGGCAGCGCCGTCACGCAGCACGAAATAGGCGTCGGACTTCTCGCACGGCAGCTCCGGCAACGGCACCGGATCTTCCTTCGGCGGCGCCACATCGCCGTTACGCAGGATCTTGCGGGTGTTTTTGCAGTTCTCGTTGGTGCAGCCCATGTACTTGCCGAAACGCCCCATTTTCAGGTGCATTTCCGAACCGCACTTGTCGCACTCCACCACCGGGCCGTCATAGCCTTTCAGACGGAACTCGCCCTCTTCGATCTCATAGCCGTCACACGCCGGGTTGTTACCGCAGACGTGCAGCTTGCGCTGGTTATCGATCAGATAGCTGTCCATCGCCGTACCGCATTTCTGGCAGCGGCGGCGGGCGCGCAGCGCGTTGGTTTCCGCGTCGTCGCCTTCGAGGATGTTGAGCACTTCCGCTTCCGGCACCAGGTTGATGGTGGTTTTGCAACGTTCCTTCGGCGGCAGCGCGTAGCCGGAACAGCCGAGGAACACGCCGGTGCTGGCGGTACGGATGCCCATCTTGCGGCCGCAGGTCGGGCAATCGATGCTGGTCATCACCATCTGGTTAGGCCGCATGCCGCCTTCTTCCGGATCCTTCTCCGCCGTTTCCAGCTGCTCGCTGAAATCGACAAAGAACTCGTCCAGCACCGCTTTCCACTCGGCCTGGTTGTTGGCGACCTCATCGAGGCCGTCTTCCATGCGTGCGGTGAAGTCATAGTTCATCAGCTCGCGGAAATTTTCTTCCAGACGATCGGTGACGATCTCGCCCATTTTCTCGGCATAGAAGCGTCGGCTTTCCACCCGCACGTAACCGCGATCCTGAATGGTCGAGATGATGGAGGCGTAGGTGGACGGGCGGCCGATGCCGCGTTTTTCCAGCTCTTTCACCAGCGAGGCTTCGCTGTAGCGCGCCGGCGGCTTGGTGAAGTGCTGGCTCGGGATCAGTTTCTGCAGATCCAGCTCGCTGCCGATTTCGACGTATGGCAGGGTGCGATCTTCATCGCCCTTGCGCAGCGCCGGCATCACCTTGGTCCAACCGTCAAAGCGCAGCGTACGGCCCTTGGCGCGCAGCTGATAATCGCCGGCTTTCACCGTCAGCGTGGTGGAATCGTATTGCGCCGGCGTCATCTGGCAGGCGACGAACTGGCGCCAGATCAGCTGATACAGCTTCTGCGCGTCCGCTTCCATGTCTTTGAGCTGCTCGGCGAGCACGTTCACGTCCGAAGGACGGATCGCTTCGTGCGCTTCCTGCGAATTCTCTTTGCTGCTGTACTGATTCGGCGCCTTCGGCAGGTATTTATCGCCGAAGTTGTCGCCGATGTAGCCACGCACCATGTTGAGCGCATCCTGGCTCAGGTTGGTGGAATCGGTACGCATATAGGTGATGTGGCCGGCTTCATACAGCCGTTGCGCCATCATCATGGTTTTCTTCACGCCGAAGCTCAGGCGTGTACTGGCGGCCTGTTGCAGCGTGGAGGTAATGAAAGGCGCGCCCGGCTTGCTGCTGGTCGGTTTGTCTTCGCGATCCAGCACCGTGTAGCGGGCTTTTTCCAGCAACTTGACCGCGGCGTGCGTCTGCTCGCGGTTGACCGGCTTGAACGGTTTATCGTGCGCATGGGTCACTTCCATCTGCAGCGCGGTTTCACCCTTCGCCAGCAGATCGGCATGCAGTTCCCAGTACTCTTCCGGCACGAACGCCTTGATGTCGCGTTCGCGCTCAACCACCAGACGCACCGCCACCGACTGCACACGGCCGGCGGACAGGCCGCGGGCGATTTTCTTCCACAGCAGCGGCGAGACCATATAGCCCACCACGCGGTCCATAAACCGGCGCGCCTGCTGCGCGTTGACGCGATCAATGTTCAGCTCGCCCGGCTGTTTGAACGCCTGTTGGATCGCGTTTTTGGTGATTTCGTTAAACACCACGCGGCTAAAGCGTTTGTCATCGCCACCGATCACTTCCCGCAGGTGCCAGGCGATGGCTTCCCCTTCGCGGTCAAGGTCGGTTGCGAGATAAATGTGGTCGGCGTTTTCCGCCAACGATTTTAACTCGGCGACCACTTTTTCTTTACCCGGCAGGATTTCATAATGCGCTTTCCAGCCGTGGTAAGGGTCGACGCCCATGCGATTTACCAGCGCCGCCTTCTCATCTTTTTTAACTTTTTTCTTGGCTTTGTCTTCGGTTGAGTCAGCGCTCTTTTTGCTGGCTGAGCCACTGGTCGGCAAATCACGGATGTGACCGACGCTGGACTTCACCACGTAGTCACTTCCTAAATATTTATTAATAGTTTTGGCTTTTGCCGGGGACTCAACTATTACGAGAGCTTTACCCATATTTACCTTTACCTAATTTATTTCTTCTAAAAAGAAGTCTTTTATCTCGCCGTGCCGCGGCAATTCGTGTCTCTTTTTTTATATTGCGGCAGTCTGGCAAGAGATCAACAGATTTTTTTCTTTTGGTTGCCCAACTGCTCAACCTGAACGCAAGTTGTTGATCCTGCCTGCTATTCACCCATGCCCCAGAAGTATGGCTGTGTGAGTTTTATTCATGGCGTAAACAAAACCTTCCACCCGACGCCGCAAAATCCCACACTGTACCTGATAAAAAGCGTCACGCAACCTAATTAGCATGGAAAGTCCGATTTCGCCAACCGGCGGCCGCCCATGGCCATCCAGACGGCAAATAAACCTTAGTCGGTTTGCGGATAAAAGCGAACCGGCGTTAGAATATGCGCAGAGTTTTTAGTTTGGAGTCTAATAAATGCGCACGAATACTGCACCTATCGGCCGCGAGGCCCTGCTGGCGGAAGCAAATAACATCATCCGCCAACACGAAGATTATCTGCACGGCATGATCGCCACCGACGTTGAACAAAAAAGCGGCGTTTTAGTTTTTCGCGGCGAATACTTTTTGGATGCCGATGGATTGCCCACCGCCAAAACCACCGCGGTATTTAATATGTTTAAACATTTGGCTCACCTGCTTTCGGAAAAATACCACCTGGTCGATTAAGACAAGAAAACGGGGGCGCCTGGCCCCCGTTGATTCCCGCTCTCGTTGCCGTTACAACAACGGCTTTTCCCCACGCTGCCACCAGCGCAGCAGCAAACGATCGACGCTTTCCGCCGCGCTGCCGGTGAAGCGATCCATCAGGCGTTTGCGGCGCGTATAGCGCACGGCGATCACTTCGTGGTTATCCAGCTCGGCGATCAGCAAATCATCGCTGGTGCCGATGGCGTCGATCAGGCCCTTCTCTTTCGCCTGTGAACCGAACCAGTGCTCGCCGGTGGCGACGCTGTCGATGTCGAGCGACGGACGCTGCTCATGCACAAAGCGCTTGAACAGCTCGTGCGTTTCGTTCAGATCTTCTCGGAACTTCTCGCGCCCTTGTTCGGTGTTTTCGCCAAACAGCGTCAGCGTGCGTTTAAATTGCCCGGCGGTGTGCAACTCCACGTCGATATCGTTCTTTTTCAACAGGCGGTGGAAGTTCGGGATCTGCGCCACCACGCCGATGGAACCGATGATGGCGAACGGCGCCGCCACGATGCGATCCGCAACGCAAGCCATCATGTAGCCGCCGCTGGCCGCCACTTTATCCACCGCGACCGTCAGACGAATGCCGCCTTTGCGCAGTCGCTCCAACTGCGAAGCCGCCAGGCCGTAGCCGTGCACCACCCCGCCAGGGCTTTCCAGGCGCAACAGAACTTCATCCTGCGCCGACGCCACCGCCAGCACCGCCGAGATCTCTTCGCGCAGCGAGGTGACCTCGTGCGCGTCCATGCTGCCCTTGAAGTCCAGTACATACAGGCACGGCTTGGCCACTTCCACCGCGCCGGACTTGGCGCGCTGTTTCTTCAATTTGTCATCAGATTTAGTCTGCTTTTTGAACTGTTTCAGCCAAACCTTCTGCTCGGCGGCATCCATGCGCGCCAGGCGCATATCGCGCTGCATCTCGCGATACTGTTCGCCGAGATCGGTCAGCTGCAGCTCCCCTTTCTGGCGGCTCTTGCGTTGCCCCAAACTGACCGCCAGGATGGCCAACGCGGCGATGGCGAGCACCACCGTGGCGACCTTGGCCAGAAACAGGCCATAAACAGATATAAACTCCACAGATTCCGCCTTTATTTACAGGTTGTTAGTATGCTTATTTCCATTTTAGCCAACCGCAGCGGCTGCTGTCGCGGCTAAATGAAAATTCATTGCGCACAGAGCATCACTATGGGGACGATTTACGGCCGAACCAAGCCGCCACCGCCGCGCTTTTGTTACAAAAGAATGCCATTTCAGCCTGCTACGCATTGAAAATGCCCGCGGATTAAGGCATATAACACCCATTATTCATCAATATGATGAGACGGATTCGCTGCGCGGCCCGCAGACGGTCGAGCCTTCGCTCCCGCCCCGGCCGCGCGTTTCACCCTTGCTCCCCGATATCTGCGGGAGAACAGCCACCCAGGCGAGGATTTATCGTGCATTACCAACCCAAACAAGATCTGCTCGAACAACGTATCATTTTGGTCACCGGCGCCGGCGACGGCATCGGCCGTGAAGCGGCGCTGACCTACGCGCGCTTCGGCGCCCAGTTGGTGCTGCTGGGGCGCACCGAGAGCAAACTGCTGGCGGTACAACAAGAGATCGCAGCCCAGGGCGGTGCCCCGGCCCTGGTGGTGACGCTGGACTTGCTGCACGCCACTCAGGAGCAATGCCGGCAGATAGCCGACGATCTGGCACGCCAGATCCCCCGCCTTGACGGCGTGCTGCACAACGCCGGCCTGCTCGGCGACATCGCGCCGATGGCCGACCTGTCGATGACCATGTGGCAAGAAGTGATGCAGGTTAACGTCAACGCCACCTTTATGCTGACTCAGGCGCTGCTGCCGCTGCTGCTGAAATCCCACGCAGGTTCACTGGTGTTCACCAGCTCCAGCGTCGGGCGTACCGGCCGCGCAAACTGGGGTGCCTATGCGGTGTCGAAGTTCGCCACCGAGGGCATGATGCAGGTGTTGGCCGACGAGTACAAAAACCGCAATCTGCGGGTGAACTGCATCAATCCGGGCGGCACTCGCACCAAAATGCGCGCATCTGCCTTCCCGCACGAAGACAAGAACAAGCTGAAAACCCCGACCGATATCATGCCGCTGTATCTGTATTTGATGGGCGAAGACAGCCGCCGCAAAACCGGCATGAGCTTCGACGCGCAGCCGAACCGCAAACCCGGCGCAGCCGAATAAGCAGGAGCGTTTCATGGCGGAAGATCGTCATCAACAGCGCCAGCAGCGCCTGAAAGAACAGGTCGATGCGCGCATCGCCGCGGCGCAGGACACCCGCGGCCTGCTGCTGGTGTTTACCGGCAACGGCAAAGGCAAAACCACCGCCGCCTTCGGCACCGTCACCCGCGCGGTCGGCCACGGCATGCGCGCCGGGGTGATCCAGTTCATCAAGGGCGAATGGCCCAATGGCGAAAAGAATCTGCTGCAGCAACACGGCGTTGAATTTCAGGTGATGGCCACCGGTTTCACCTGGGAAACGCAGAACAAGGCCGGCGACACCGCCGCCTGCCAGGCGGTGTGGCAGCACGGCAAACGCATGCTGGCCGACAGCAGCCTGGATCTGGTGCTGCTGGACGAAGTGACCTACATGCTGACCTACGGCTATCTGGAACTGGAAGAGCTGAAGGAAGCGCTCCTGCAACGCCCTGCGCATCAAACGGTGATCCTGACCGGGCGCGGCTGCCATCGCGATCTGCTGGAACTGGCGGATACGGTCACGGAGATGCGGCCGGTGAAACACGCGTTCGACGCGGGCGTGAAGGCGCAACAAGGGATCGATTGGTAACAAAACGTTCTGGCCCCGAACGGGGCCAGAATGGCGGGATTAGCTGCGTTTGCTTGGCTTGCCTGGTTTGCTGCCTGGTGCACTGCGGCGGCCGCTGCCGGCCACCTGCGAGTGGCGCTTGACCGCGCGGCGGATCTGGTTGGCCTTCACGCGGCGGCGCTCACGCTCCACCGGCATTTTGCTGACCGTTTCCGGTTTCAACTCCACCAGCTCGCGCAGGTAGTTGATCGCCGGCAGATCCAGTTCGGCCCAGCCGCCGCGCGGCAGGCCTTTCGGCAGATCGATGTCGCCGTAACGCACGCGGATCAGGCGGCTCACCTGCACGCCCACCGCTTCCCACAGGCGACGCACTTCACGGTTGCGGCCTTCGGTCAGGGTCACGTTGTACCACTGATTGAGGCCTTCACCGCCCTGGAAGCTGATGGTGCGGAAGGCGGCCGGGCCGTCTTCCAATTGCACGCCTTTGCTCAGCTGCTTCACTTTCGCATCGTCGACCTGGCCGAACACGCGCACCGCGTATTCGCGCTCCACTTCACGGCTCGGGTGCATCAGACGGTTGGCCAGTTCACCATCGGTAGTGAACAGCAGCAGACCGGAGGTGTTGACGTCCAGGCGCCCTACCGCCACCCAGCGCGAACCGCGCAGCTTCGGCAGGCGATCGAACACCGTCGGGCGGCCTTCAGGATCGCTGCGGGTACACAGCTCGCCTTCCGGTTTGTAGTAAGCCAGCACCCGGCAAACCACCTCTTCGGACTCTTTGATCGACAGGACATGACCGTCCAGACGAATTTTCATCGCCGGGGTCACTTCAACGCGATCGCCCAGCTTGGCGACCTTGCCGTCGACGCTGACGCGCCCGGCTTCAATCATGGTTTCGATTTCACGACGCGAGCCATGCCCGGCGCGCGCTAAAACTTTCTGTAACTTTTCGCTCATTGAGCAACCTCTAATGTCGCCTTCACAGGCGTCGGGGGGATAACCGCCGCGGCCAATCGCCACCACGGTAATAATACGTTTATCAGGATCGAACCGCGTATTATACAGGCTTTCTAAGGTGTTGAAACCCACTTTATCGGCGGTGGCCCCCACAGGCGGCGTTCACGGCGCCAAAAAATCCTCCACTGCCCACAGCACCGCGTCAGGCCGTTCCAGAATACCGAGGTGAGTGCGGGCCTCCCCTAGACGCACCACGGAGAAAAACGGCTGCTCGGCGGCAAATGCCTGCTGTTGCCGCAAATAGTCGTCGCGGCGATCCAACGAGTAGATGTGCCGGCACGGCGGCGGCGCGCTCATGCCCGCCAGGCGTTGCAGCGGCGAGCCGAATTGCCGGTAGGCATGTTCGATGGCCACCCCGGCGGCACGCCAAAGCCGGTAATCCTCCTGCGCCATCTCGACCTCCAGATGGCGTTTGACCCGATCGTGGCGGATACCGCCCTGCCAAAAGTCGAACAAGGCGTCGCGTGCCGCCAGCCACTGCTGCGGTTGCTGCATGCGGCTCACCGCCGTAAAGAACGCCGGCTCCGGCCGCGTCATGATCCAGTCGAGAAACACCATGCCCCGTACCCGTTGCGGCAACGCTTCGGCCAACGCTACCGCCAGCCAGCTGGCGTGCGCCACCGACAGAGTGACCGCGTTATCCAAACGCAGCGCCGTCAGAAGTTGGCGCACATCCTCCAGCAAGTCGTCCGCCGTCAGCGACATCTCCGTGGCTTTTGACGACAGGCCATGGCCGCGCCAGTCGATGCTGATCACCCGATAGCGTTCGGCCGCCAGAGCGATGAACGGCTCAAACACGGTTTTCGGTTCGCACCAGCCGGGCAGCAACACCAACGTGAGCGGCCCTGAGCCGACATCCTGATAGTCGAGTATCATGTTGGCACTGTGAAATGCGGTCATATTACCTCCTGCGCGTCTCTCCCCGACCCGTTCGGGGAATACCGACGGGGATAAGGTGACAGCGCAGCAGGTATTGATCTATTGAAGTTCGTGCGGAAAGCCCCCTGGGCGCACCTTATGAAAAAATGCGCACTAATTGGAATGGGAACTTAATGACGCACGCAGGGATAGGCGGCACTTAACGCCAGCATGATCACCGACGGTGCGGAATAATGCAGTTGCTCAGGATGCTCGTTCAAATACTGCATCACCGCGTCGGCGGCTACGCCGATGCTCATCCCGGCTTCCGGGCAGATATTGCGATTGCCCTGCATGGAATAAGTATCGAATACGCCGGCGACGTATCCCATGAACATGCCGCCATTCAGCGCTTCGGCCACGGTGGCTTCACCGCTTTTATTTTTTACGTAACCGCTGGATTCCGCCAGCAGACCACTGCCCGAATAAAACCCCGCATTTGCCATTGAGGAAAATAATAAGGCCGCTAAAAAAGAAACCTGTTTAATCATTGCTGCGCATCCTGCCCATTATCAATTCTGAAGTCTTCAAGAATAGCGGCTTTCACGCGAAATAGCGTCGCTTCAGCCGATTTTCAGACAATGGGCAAGGTGGCAACAATTGACATCAACGGAAGGGCGCCGCGTCGCCCGCCCCCTCACGCACCACTTCCGGCGAGGATTCGGTCAGATCGATCACCGTGGTCGGCTGTTGGCCGAGGAAGCCGCCGTGGATCACCAGATCGACCACCTTGCCCAAATGATCGTTGATCTCTTCCGGATCGGACTCGGCAAAATCATTGCCCGGCAGCATCAGGGTGGTGGACATCATCGGTTCGTTCAGCGCCTCCAGCAGCGCCAATGCGATCGGGTTCGACGGCACGCGCAGGCCGATGGTTTTGCGCTTTTCATTCATCAGGCGGCGCGGCACTTCTTTGGTCGCTTTCAGAATGAAGGTGTAGTTGCCCGGCGTATTGTTTTTAATCAGGCGGAACGCCGTATTATCGACGTGCGCATAAGTCGACAACTCGGACAGATCGCGGCACATCAGGGTGAAATTGTGGTTGCCGTCCAACTGACGGATGCGGCAAATGCGTTCCATCGCCGCCTTCTCCTCCAACATGCAACCCAGCGCGTAGCCGGAATCGGTGGGATAAACGATCACCCCGCCCTTGCGCAGCACCTCAACCGCCTGGTTAATCAAACGCGGCTGTGGGTTGTCCGGGTGAATATAAAAAAGCTGACTCATGACTTGCTCCTAAAAATGATGCCCGCGCGCGTTGCCACGCGCGAAAAATCAGACCGCCTCGCCAGGCTGCGGCCAATCGCGCCACACCGGCTCGACCCCGCCCGGCAGCCACAGTTTGCGGCCCAGTTCGATCCACGAACAAGGCTGATGAAAATCAGATCCTTGCGAGGCCAACAGGCGGTAGTCCTGGGCGTATTTCGCCAACTGCGAGCGCTCATGCGGCGCCTGCTGACACTGCGCCACTTCCATGGCGTCGCCGCCGTGTTCGGCGAAATGCGCCAGCAAACGTTTCAACCACTTCGCGGTCAGATCGTAACGGCCGGGATGCGCTATCACCGCCTGGCCGCCCGATTGATGAATCGCATCAATGGCTTGTTCTATTGTACACCACTGCGGCGGCACGTAGCCGGTTTTGCCTTTGGCCAGATATTTCTTGAACACCTGCGCCATGTTGTCCGCCACGCCAATCTCCACCAGGTAACGGGCGAAATGGCCGCGGGTCACCGCACCGGCCCCCGCTAACCGCTGGGCGCCGGCATAGGCGTCGGGAATGCGCGCTTTACCCAGACGCGCGCCGATCTCCTGCGCCCGCCGGTTGCGACGTTCGGTTTGTTCCGCCAATAGCGCCACCAGCGCCGGGTGCGCGACGTCCATGCCCAACCCAACGATATGAATTTCATGGTTTTCCCACAGCGTCGAGATTTCCACCCCGTTGACCAGCCGCAGCGGCAACGCCTGCTCCGCAATAGCGGCGGCGGCCTCGGCCAGCCCGGCGGTGGTGTCGTGATCGGTGATCGCCAGCACACCCACGCGCATCTCTACCGCCCGCAGCACCAGCTGCGTCGGCGTCAGGTAGCCATCGGAGGCGGTCGTGTGGCTGTGGAGATCGTACAGAGTAAAAGCGGTGGATGGGGGGTTACTGTCTGTCAAAACGGCTATCCGGCAATGGCTTGGCTTTCTATCATACCCGCGATCGGCGGCCGGACGGAAATCTATTCTGCGCCAGGCAGACGATGAATAGAATTCACGCTGATCGCTAAAACATTGTGCAAAAAGAGGGTTGACTTTGCCTTCTCGAACCAGTTAACTAGTACACAAGTTCACGGCAACGGCCGTGTCGGATGAGAGTTAACAAAGAGAGTCTGCAAATGAACACATACATTTCTCTTCACGGTTGGTGGCGTACCTCCCTCTTGCGGGCGGTGTAATCGCGCATAGCTGTCATCTGACAATGCAGATTTCCTGAGCCCGCACCTGATGCGGGCTTTTTTATGGACAGAATTCACTGGAACCACCGATGATGAACACCAAACCACAATTGACACTACTGAAGGCGCAAGCCAGCTACCGGGGCGATCCCACCACCCTTTTCCACCAGCTGTGCGGCGCCCGTCCGGCCACCCTGCTGCTGGAGTCGGCGGAAATCAACAGCAAACAGAATCTGCAGAGCCTGCTGGTCATCGACAGCGCGCTGCGCATTACCGCACTGGGCCACACCGTCAGCGTGCAGGCGCTGACCGCCAACGGCGCGGCGCTGCTGCCGCTGCTGGACGAAGCGCTGCCGCCCGAGGTGCGCAATCAGGCACGCCCTAACGGCCGCGAACTGACCTTCCCGGCGATCGACGCGGTGCAGGACGAAGACGCCCGCCTGCGTTCACTGTCGGTGTTCGACGCGCTGCGCACGCTGCTGACGCTGGTCGACTCTCCGGCGGACGAGCGCGAAGCCGTGATGCTGGGCGGCCTGTTCGCCTATGATTTGGTCGCCGGTTTTGAAAACCTGCCGGCGCTGCGCCAGGATCAGCGTTGCCCGGACTTCTGCTTCTATCTGGCGGAAACTCTGCTGGTGCTGGATCACCAGCGCGGCTCGGCCCGCCTGCAGGCCAGCGTCTTCAGCGAACAAACGAGCGAGACACAGCGCCTGCAGCAGCGTCTGGAACAGCTGCAGGCCGAGTTGCAACAACCCCCGCAGCCGATCCCGCACCAAAAGCTGGAGAACATGCAGCTGAGCTGTAACCAGAGCGACGAAGAGTACGGCGCGGTAGTCAGCGAGCTGCAGGAAGCGATCCGCCACGGCGAGATTTTCCAGGTGGTGCCGTCGCGCCGTTTTTCCCTGCCATGCCCGGCGCCGCTGGCGGCCTACCAAACCTTAAAAGACAACAACCCCAGCCCGTACATGTTCTTCATGCAGGATGATGACTTCACCCTGTTCGGCGCTTCGCCGGAGAGCGCGCTGAAATACGATGCGGGCAATCGCCAAATCGAAATCTACCCGATCGCCGGCACCCGCCCGCGCGGCCGCCGTGCCGATGGGTCGCTGGATTTGGATCTCGACAGCCGCATCGAGCTGGAAATGCGCACCGACCACAAAGAGCTGGCCGAGCACCTGATGCTGGTCGATCTGGCGCGCAACGATCTGGCGCGCATCTGCCAGGCCGGTAGCCGCTACGTGGCCGACCTGACCAAAGTGGATCGCTATTCATTCGTCATGCACCTGGTTTCCCGCGTGGTGGGCACCCTGCGCGCCGATCTCGACGTGCTGCACGCCTACCAGGCCTGCATGAACATGGGCACCCTCAGCGGCGCGCCGAAAGTGCGGGCGATGCAGCTGATCGCCGCCTCCGAAGGCACGCGCCGCGGCAGCTACGGCGGCGCAGTGGGCTACTTCACCGCCACCGGCGATCTGGATACCTGCATCGTCATTCGCTCCGCCTACGTTGAAGATGGCATCGCCACCGTGCAAGCCGGTGCCGGCGTGGTGCTGGATTCCGTCCCGCAGGCGGAAGCCGACGAAACCCGTAATAAAGCCCGTGCCGTGCTGCGCGCCATCGCCACTGCGCACCATGCCAAGGAGGTGTTCTGATGGCCGATATCCTGCTGCTCGACAACGTCGATTCCTTTACCTACAACCTGGTCGATCAGCTGCGCGCCAGCGGCCACCAGGTGGTGATTTACCGTAATCAGATCGCCGCCGAGGTGATCATCGAGCGTCTGCAACAGATGGAACAGCCGGTGCTGATGCTGTCGCCCGGCCCTGGCGCCCCTTCCGAAGCGGGCTGTATGCCGGAACTGCTGCAACGCCTGCGCGGCCAACTGCCGATCATCGGCATCTGTCTCGGCCACCAGGCGATTGTCGAAGCCTATGGCGGCCAGGTCGGCCAGGCGGGCGAGATCCTGCACGGCAAAGCCTCGGCGATCGCTCACGATGGCGAAGGCATGTTCGCCGGCATGGCCAATCCGCTGCCGGTGGCGCGCTACCACTCGCTGGTCGGCAGCAATATCCCGGCCGATCTCACCGTCAACGCCCGTTTCGGCGAAATGGTGATGGCAGTGCGCGACGACCGCCGCCGCGTGTGCGGCTTCCAGTTCCACCCGGAATCGATTCTGACCACCCACGGCGCGCGCCTGCTTGAGCAGACCCTGGCCTGGGCGCTGGCGAAGTAATATAAGGAACACGACGATGCAACCTATTCTTGAGAAACTGTACCGCGCCGAGTCGATGAGCCAGCAGGAAAGCCAACAGCTGTTCAGCGCCATCGTGCGCGGCGAGCTGGAGCCGAGCCAACTGGCGGCGGCGTTGATCAGCATGAAAGTCCGCGGCGAGCGCCCGGAAGAGATAGCCGGCGCCGCCAAAGCGCTGCTGGACGACGCTCAGCCGTTCCCGCGCCCTGACTATCTGTTCGCCGATATCGTCGGCACCGGCGGCGACGGCACCAACAGCATCAATATTTCCACCGCCAGCGCCTTCGTGGCGGCGGCGTGCGGCGCGAAGATCGCCAAACACGGCAACCGCAGCGTTTCCAGCCGTTCCGGCTCTTCGGATCTGCTGGCGGCGTTCGGTATCCGTCTGGATCTGCCGGCGGAAGAAGCGCGCAAGGCGTTGGACGATCTTGGCGTGTGCTTCCTGTTCGCGCCGCAGTACCACACTGGTTTTCGTCACGCCATGCCGGTGCGCCAGCAGCTGAAAACCCGCACGCTGTTCAACGTGCTGGGCCCGCTGATCAACCCGGCGCGTCCGCCGCTGGCGCTGATCGGCGTTTACAGCCCGGAACTGGTGCTGCCGATTGCCGAAACCCTGCGCGTGCTGGGTTATCAGCGTGCGGCGGTGGTTCACGGCGGCGGCATGGACGAGGTGGCGATCCACGCCCCGACGCACGTGGCGGAATTGAACAACGGCGAAATCAGCAGCTACCAGCTCACGCCGCAGTCCTTCGGATTGGAAACCTATCCGCTGGAAGCCTTGCTGGGTGGTACGCCGGAAGAAAACCGTGACATTTTGGCGCGGCTGTTACAAGGTAAAGGCGAGCCGGCGCACGCCGCGGCGGTCGCGGCCAACGTCGCGTTGCTTCTGAAGTTATTCGGACATGAAGACCTGCGCCAAAATGCGCGGCAGGCACTGGATATGATCAACAGCGGGCAGGCCTATGAGCGTGTCATCGCACTGGCGGCAAGAGGATAAATGATGCAGGAAACCGTGCTACACAAGATTGTCCGCGACAAAGCGCAATGGATCGCGGCGCGACAACAGCAACAGCCCCTGGCCGGCTTTCAGAACGACATCGTGCCGAGTGAACGCAGTTTCTATCACGCGCTGCAGGGCACCCGGACGGCTTTCATTCTCGAATGCAAGAAGGCCTCGCCTTCCAAAGGGCTGATTCGCGAGAACTTTGATCCGGTAGAGATCGCCACGGTGTATAAAGATTTCGCCTCGGCGATCTCGGTGCTGACCGACGAGAAATACTTCCAGGGCAGCTTCGATTTCCTGCCGCTGGTCAGTAAAGCCGTCAGCCAACCGGTGTTGTGCAAAGACTTTATCATCGATCCGTATCAGATTTACCTGGCGCGCTACTATCAGGCCGATGCCATCCTGCTGATGCTGTCGGTGTTGACCGACGACCAGTATCGCCAACTGGCGGCGGTAGCCCACAGCCTGAATATGGGCGTGCTGACCGAAGTGATCAGTGAAGAAGAACTGCAGCGCGCGATCGCGCTGGAAGCGCGCGTGGTCGGCATCAACAACCGCGATCTGCGCGATCTGAGCATCGATCTGAACCGCACCCGCCAGCTGGCGCCGCGCGTGCCGCATGGCGTGACGGTGATCAGCGAGTCAGGCATCAACAACTATGGGCAGATCCGCGAGCTGAGCCATTACGCCAACGGCTTCCTGATCGGCAGCGCGCTGATGTCGGAACCCGATCTGCGCGCCGCCGTGCGCCGCGTGATCCTCGGCGACAACAAAGTGTGCGGCCTGACCCGTCCGCAGGACGCCGCCGCCGCCTATCAGGCCGGCGCCATCTACGGCGGGCTAATCTTCGTCGGCCGTTCGCCGCGCTATGTGGACATCACCCGCGCCCGCGAAGTGATCTCCGGCGCGCCGCTGAAGTATGTCGGCGTGTTCTGCGACGCCCAGCTCGATACCGTGGCGTTGACCGTTGAGCGCCTCGGGCTGCATGCGGTGCAACTGCACGGCGCGGAGGACCAGGCCTATATCAGCGCCCTGCGCGCCCATTTGCCGGCCGATTGCCGCATCTGGAAAGCGCTGAGCGTGAAAGATCGGGTGCCGGCGCGCGATCTGCAGCATGTCGATCGCTACCTGCTCGACAACGGCGCCGGCGGCACCGGCCAACGCTTCGACTGGTCGGTATTGCAAGGCGAAGATCTGACTAACGTGATGCTGGCGGGCGGCCTGCGCGCCGACAACTGCGTCGAAGCGGCCAAGCTCGGCTGCGCCGGGCTGGACTTCAACTCCGGCGTGGAAAGCGAACCGGGCATCAAAGATCCCGCGCGCCTGGCCTCGGTCTTCCAGACCCTGCGCGCCTACTGAATACGGCTCTATATTAATAACGGATAATAACGGGAACTCTCATGACGCTGCTTAACCCCTACTTCGGCGAATTTGGTGGCCAATACGTGCCGCAAATTCTGATGCCGGCCCTGAAACAACTGGAAGAAGCCTTTGTCAGCGCCCAGCGCGATCCGGCGTTTCAGGCGGAATTTATCGATCTGTTGAAGAACTACGCGGGCCGCCCGACGGCGCTGACGCTGTGCAAAAACCTCACTGCCGGCAGCAACACCAAGCTTTATCTGAAGCGTGAAGACCTGCTGCACGGCGGCGCACACAAGACCAACCAGGTGCTGGGTCAGGCCTTGCTGGCCAAGCGCATGGGCAAAACCGAGATCATCGCGGAAACCGGCGCCGGCCAACACGGCGTCGCGTCGGCGCTGGCCTGCGCGCTGCTCGGCATGAAATGCCGCATCTATATGGGCGCCAAAGACGTTGAGCGCCAGTCGCCGAACGTCTTCCGCATGCGGCTGATGGGCGCGGAAGTGATCCCGGTGCACAGCGGCTCCGCTACGCTGAAAGACGCCTGCAACGAAGCGCTGCGCGACTGGTCCGGCAGCTATGAAACCGCCCACTATATGCTCGGCACCGCCGCCGGCCCGCACCCGTACCCCACCATCGTGCGTGAATTCCAGCGCATGATCGGCGAAGAAACCAAAGCGCAGGTGCTGGAGCGCGAAGGCCGCCTGCCGGATGCCGTCATCGCCTGCGTCGGCGGCGGCTCCAACGCCATCGGCATGTTCGCCGACTTTATCGATGACGCCGAAGTGGGTCTGATCGGCGTGGAACCCGCCGGTCTGGGCATCGAAACCGGTCAGCACGGCGCGCCGCTCAAGCACGGCCACGTCGGCATCTACTTCGGCATGAAAGCGCCGATGATGCAGACCGCCGAAGGCCAGATTGAAGAATCCTATTCAATCTCCGCCGGGTTGGACTTCCCGTCCGTCGGGCCGCAGCACGCCTTCCTGAACAGTATCGGCCGCGCAGAATACGTGTCGATCACCGACGACGAAGCGCTGGAAGCGTTCAAGGCGCTGTCGCGCCATGAAGGCATCATCCCGGCGCTGGAATCCTCACACGCCCTGGCGCACGCGCTGAAAATGATCCGTGAAACGCCGCAGAAAGAACAGATCCTGGTGGTCAACCTGTCCGGCCGCGGCGACAAAGACATATTTACCGTTCACGACATTTTGAAAGCACGGGGAGAAATCTGATGGAACGTTATCAGCAACTGTTCAAACGCCTGGAAAGCAACAAGGAAGGCGCCTTCGTCCCGTTCGTGACGCTGGGCGATCCTAATCCGACGCTGTCGCTGCAGATTATCGACACCCTGATCGAAGCGGGCGCGGATGCGCTGGAGCTGGGCATCCCCTTCTCCGATCCGCTGGCGGATGGCCCAACCATCCAGAGCGCGACGCTGCGCGCTTTCGCCGCCGGCGTCACGCCGACTCAGTGCTTCGAGATGCTGGCGGCCATCCGCCAGAAGCACCCGACCATTCCCATCGGCCTGCTGATGTACGCTAATCTGGTGTTCCATAAAGGCATCGATGGGTTTTACCAACGCTGCGCCGAAGTGGGCGTGGATTCGGTGCTGGTCGCCGACGTGCCGTTTGAAGAGTCTGCGCCGTTCCGCGCCGCCGCCGCTCGTCACGGTATCGCACCCATCTTCATCTGCCCGCCGAACGCCGATGACGATCTGCTGCGCGAAATCGCTTCGCACGGCCGCGGCTATACCTACCTGCTGTCGCGCGCCGGCGTCACCGGCACCGAAAGCCGGGCGCAGCTGCCGCTGCATCACCTGGTGAACAAGCTGCGCGAGTATCATGCCGCGCCGCCGCTGCAGGGCTTCGGCATCTCCGAGCCCGAGCAGGTGAAGGCCGCGCTGCAGGCCGGGGCCGCCGGCGCGATCTCCGGCTCGGCCATCGTCAAAATCATCGAACAGCACCATGCCAACCCGACGGAGATGCTGACCAGGCTGGCGGCCTTCGTCAGCAATATGAAGCGCGCCACCCGGGCGTGATCCTCTCCAGCGAGCGCCCCGCCGGCGCTCGCTTTAACAGCTTGTTTCCCCTCAAAGTTTGTTCCATTTATTTACAGCAAAAATTTGAACAAACGCAGGTCTTGTCTCACAATGAACTTTGTTCGCTATGCATTTCTTCGTTTGATTTGGGGAATGCGCTCGCTGCGGCGAAAAACCGTACGAGTTTCAACCATAACATTGCATGGAGAGTAATTTATGAAGCTTTTTAAAACCCTTTCGGCCTTGTGCATGGCCGCCGTTGTGGCGGTCGCGGTGAGCGCTTGCGCGCCGACGGCGAAATCTGAGGGAACGGGCGGTTATATCGATGACACGGTGATCACCACCAAAGTGAAATCGGCACTGCTGGCGGATAAAAACATCAAGTCACGTGAGATCAGCGTGGAAACCTTTAAAGGGCGCGTTCAGCTGAGCGGTTTCGTGACGTCCAGCGATGACGCCAATCGTGCGGTGCAGGTCACTCGCGGCGTTGCCGGCGTGAAATCTGTTGAAAACGTGATGCAACTTAAATAATACCGACACAGGGAGGCGCAACGCCTCCCTGTTTGTGGCCTTCATCAGAAGCGGTAACCCGCCCCGAACATGAACACCCACGGATCCAGACGCGTATCGAAGCTGTGGTGCCCACCGTTCGCATCGTTGAAGCGAGTTTTGGTTTCGATGTTCATCCACCACACCGACATGTTCAGCATCCAGTGCTCATCCAGGTTGTAATCCAGGCCGGCCTGCGCCGCCACGCCCCAGGAATCTTTCAGATCGAGGTTGCTCAACCCGGCGCTTTTGCCGTAGTCGTTGAACTTCTCGTCAAAGAAAGTGGTGTAGTTAACGCCGACGCCCAGGTAAGGACGCAGCTTATCCTGCTTGTCGCCGAAATAGTATTGCGCCATCAGCGTAGGCGGCAGTTGGTGAACGGTCGCCAAATCAGTGCCGCCCAGCGTAACCTTGTGGCGGAATGGCGTCGCGGCCAACAACTCAACGCCGATGTTGTCCGTCACCATGTAACCGAAGGTCAGACCGAGCTGGGTGTTGTTTTTCGCATCCAGCGAACCCAACCCCAGCACGTTGTCCGAACCTGCATTTGGACGCACCGTCGCGGTGCCCGCGCGGAACAGGAAATCACCGGCCTGATGCGCACTTGCCAACATAGGCGCCATCATCGTCGCCAATACCATCAGAGTTGTCTTTTTCATTATCCATTCCATTTGTGTGGTTAATCGCTCGAGGGGGAATATACCTACTTTCGGGTATTTGTGATCCCATCGAGATCACATCTTATGTGTAAAAATTTAAAATCCTACTAAAAACAAGGTTACCTAACCGTCTAATAAATCAAGGATTGATCTGCATCAAAAAATCGATTTTGTTGCAAATTATCTACATGTTCAAATTTCTGTTGCGGAGAAAAATGCGGCTGAGGTAATTTCATTTTCCGTGTTGGTTTTGGTTGGTGCCGTGAGGAGTCGGTGGGCAATCAAGATGAGCGAAATCCTTAATCCCTGTGTCAGCTGCGGCGCATGCTGCGGTTATTTTCGAGTGTCATTCTATTGGGCCGAAGCCGAAGACGGCGGCGGCACCGTTCCCCTTTCCTTAACAGAGCCTTTGACCCCGTTCCTGCGCTGCATGCAGGGGACCAACAGCAAGTCCCCCCGCTGCAGCGCGCTGGACGGTGAAATAGGTAAAGCCGTTTCCTGCTCGATCTACCTTAATCGGCCCAGCCCGTGCAGGGAGTTCGATCAGTCCGGTGAAAACGGCCTGCGCAACGAAGCCTGCGATCGCGCCCGGGAACGCTACGGCCTGCCGCCGTTGCCGGTGCCCTTGCCGCTTTCGCTGCCTGAGACGACGATCGTTGAAGAAATAGGCGTAGTGCAATTCGCGGGGTGCCACAGCGGCGTGGAACAGGGTACAATCACCCACTGATTTATCTCTGTTTTCCCGACGCCAAGGAGTCTGCATGCCTATCACGGCCAACGCTTTGTACCGTGACAGTTTTAACTTTTTACGCAACCAACTGGCCAGCATCCTGATGCTGGCGTTGTTGACGGCGTTTATCTCCGTGCTGCTGAATCAGGCCTTCAGCCCTGATGCCGAACAGTTGGCGACGCTCGCTGCCACCACCAGCGATTTCGCCTCGTCTACCGGCATGGGCATTCAGGAAGTGATCCAGCAGATGACGCCGGAACAGCAGATGGTGTTGCTGAAAGTGTCGGCGGCCGCCACCTTCTCTGCGCTGGTCGGCAACGTGCTGCTGGTCGGCGGGATGCTGACGCTGATCCGTCTGGTGTCGCAAGGGCAACGCACCAGCGCCCTGCGCGCGCTCGGCGCCTCGGCGCCCGACTTGCCGCGCCTGCTGCTGCTGCTGTTTATCTGCACCCTGCTGATCCAGCTCGGCCTGACGCTGTTTGTGGTGCCGGGCGTGCTGATGGCTATCGCCTTCGCGCTGGCGCCGGTGATCGCCTCCGTCGATAAAAAAGGCGTGTTCGCTTCGCTCAAGCTGAGCAGCAAATTGGCTTTCGCCAATGCGCGCGTGATTGTGCCGGCGATGATGCTGTGGCTGGCGGCCAAGCTGCTGGTGCTGTTCCTGGTGAGCCATCTGTCGGTGCTGACGCCGAACGTCGCCAGCGTGGTGCTGACCGCGTTGAGCAACCTGGTCTCCGCCCTGCTGCTGATCTACCTGTTCCGGCTGTATATGCTGCTGCGCGGCTAACGCCGGCGTAAGCAAAGACCAAGGGGCACGCTTCGGCGCGCCCCTTTTTTGTTTACCCCACCACGGCGGCTTCCGCCTGCTCCTTACTCTGAATCAGCTTCAGCGCTAGGTACAGATCCGGCACCAGAATCAACTCTTTATCGCGTCCTAAGCGGTTGATGCGGAACCAACGCGTCAGTTCGGTGCGACGCCCCGCCAGCACCAGCCTTACGTTACGCTGTAACAGATCGCGTTTCAGTTCATCGATAGCCGCCAGCACGCTGATATCGGCATGGGTAAAACTGGCCACCGCATCCACCACCACCCAACGCGGCTGGAACGGCGTGCCGTCGACCAAATTGAGGATACGGCGTTTGAAATACGCCACGTTGAAATAGGTCAGCGGCGAATTGAAGCGATACATCATGACGCCAGGTACCGCCTTCACCCCATTGTTATTGCCCATGGAATGGATCATACCTTCATCATTGACGCCCAGCAGTTGTTCCGTCGGCCGGAAGACGGTGCGCAGAAACTGCATCAGCCCCAGCAACACCGCCAGCCCGATGCCGCTGATCACGCCCACCAACAGCACGCTGAGGAAGGTAAACAGCGCCAGGCGGAACGCCTGCGCGTTGCGACGGCGCAAGATCCAGATGCCGCGGATGTCCAGCAGCGACCAGGCCGCATACATCAGCACCACACCCAATCCCGCCACAGGAATAAACTGCAACGGCGCCATCAGGAACAGCAAGACAAAGGCGATGACAGCGGCGGCGATGATCGACACCAACTGGCTCTTGCCGCCGTTAGCGTCATTCACCGCGGTGCGAGAATCTGCGCCGCTGATGGCGAAACCTTGCGACAGCGCAGAGACGATATTCACCAGTCCCAGCGCGCGAAACTCAGCGTCGGCGTTCACCTCATAACCGTTTTTGGCGGCGAAGCTGCGGGCGGTGAGCATCATGCTGACAAAACTCACGACCGCCAGGTTAAGCGCCGGGATCACCATATCGCGCAGCAAACCGGGCTGGAAGTCCGGCCACTGGACGATCGGCAGCACGCCGCTGAAACCGCCCACCGTCACCACGCCATGCTGCTGCAGGCCGCCCGCCCAGGTCACGAACGCCGCCAGCACGATAGCGAACAGCGGCGCCGGCCAATTAGGCCGCCATTTTTTAAATCCAAGCAGCGTCACCAGCGTCAGCGACGACACCGCCATCGTCAGCCAGTCGCTGTGCAGCAGGTTACCGGGCAGCGCGTAGATGCGCTCGATCAACTGTGCCGGGCGCATCGTAAACCCCAACACCTTGCCGATCTGATCGACGATAATGGTGATCGCCACCCCGTTCAGCAGCCCGCTGAGGATCGGCCGCGACAGCAGATCCGCCAGCGCCCCCAGCTTGAACCGGCTGGCCAGCAGGCACCAACCGCCCATCATGGCGGTCATCATAATGGTCAATTGCCAATGGCGTTCCATATTGCCCGCCGCCAGCGGCGTCACCACCGCGGCGATCACCGCACAGGTGGCGGCATCGGGCCCGACGATCAGCTGGCGTGACGAGCCGAACAGCGCATAGGCCACCATCGGCAAGACGCAGGAATAGAGCCCCACCACCGGGCTGACCCCGGCCAACTCTGCGTAGGCGATAGCCACCGGCAAGGCCACGGCGGCGACGGAAAGACCGGCGCGAATATCCGGCTTGAGCCAGCTGCGTTGATAGCCCAATAAATGCGTCAAACCAGGCGTCAGGGCCTGGAGAGGTTTCCACTGCATGCTGTTTTCCGCGGTAAATTATCTGGTTATTATGACGCTTACTATGCGGCCTGCGGCCCGCGCTGGCAATGCGCCCGCGCTTTCTTGCGTAAGTTTATGCAAATTCCTGCTTTCGCGGCAGAAATCCGCCGGCCAAACGCCGATAATCGGCAACGCCCGGCGGTACACAGAGCTCGCCGAATCCGGTATAGTCGGCCGATGAACAGATGATGGATTGATTTATGAAGCAGTTTCTTGATTTCCTCCCGCTAATTGTCTTTTTCGCTTTTTACAAGCTGTACGACATTTACGTCGCTTCCGGCGCGTTGATTGTCGCCACCGCGCTGGCGCTGGTGTTCACCTGGGTGAAATACCGCAAGGTCGAGAAGATGACGCTGATCACCTTCCTGATGGTGCTGGTGTTCGGCACCCTGACGCTGGTGTTCCACAACGATTTGTTCATCAAATGGAAGGTCACGGTGATTTACGCGCTGTTCGCGCTGGCGCTGCTGATCAGCCAATGGGTGCTCAAAAAACCGCTGGTTCAGCGCATGCTGGGTAAAGAGCTGACGCTGCCGGACAAAGTGTGGAGCAACCTCAACCTGGCCTGGGCGGTGTTCTTCCTGGCCTGCGGCCTGGCGAATATCTATGTCGCCTTCTGGCTGCCGCAAAGCGTCTGGGTCAATTTCAAAGTCTTTGGCCTGACGGTGCTGACATTGGTCTTCACCCTCCTCAGCGGTATCTATATTTACCGGCACATGCCGGAAGAACAGAAAAAATAGTTACAAAATTGTTAATGCCTGCGGCGCTTGCCGCGGGCAGTATGATGTTATTCCCTCCTTTTAAAAGCAGACTGCTATGACACAACAACGACCTTTACCCAGCGGCGAGCTGGTGCTGCGCACGCTGGCGATGCCGGCCGATACCAATGCCAACGGTGATATCTTCGGCGGCTGGCTGATGTCGCAAATGGACATCGGCGGCGCCATCCAGGCAAAAGAGATCGCCGAAGGGCGCGTAGTGACGGTACGCGTAGACGGCATGACCTTCCTGAAACCGGTGGCGGTAGGCGACGTGGTTTGCTGCTATGCGCACTGCATCCGCACCGGACGCAGCTCGATCACCATCAATATCGAAGTGTGGGTCAAAAAAGTCTCTTCCGCCCCGATCGGCCAGCGCTACCGGGCGACCGAAGCGGTGTTCACCTATGTGGCGGTCGATGCGGAAGGCAACTCGCGCGCGCTGCCTGAGGGCAAAATGAATTTCCGCGTCGGCTTCGAAGAATAAACTGACGCTACACTGCAAATGCAAAAAGGGTCGCCGAGGCGACCCTTTCTTTTTGGTATGACCAAACTCAGTTCAATTCGGTCGTGCCGTTCAACTTGAAGCGGATAGTGACGGTGCGATCTTTCGCTTCTTTGGCTTCATAGCGCCATTTGCGCATCGCCTGCTTCACTTCACGCTCAAACATGTTGCGCGGTTCGGCCGACAAGATACGCACGTTGCTGACGCGCCCGTCGCTGTCGATATCAAACTGCACCCGCACGCTGCCTTCGATCTGTAAAGCCTGGGCCCGCGGCGGATAGAGCGGATTGGCGCGGCTGATCGGCCTTGGGCCGAGCTCGCGCGAGTTGCCCTGCACCGGCGCGGCAGGCGCCTGTTTCACCGGCGCTTTGTCGATCGGCTTGGCCGGCGAGTCGTTGTTGAACGGCGACGGTTCGCGCGGCTCGACTTTTTTCGGCTCCGGTTTCACCTGTTTTTCGACCTTCGGCTTCGGCTTGGGTTTCGGTTTCGGCTTGACCGGCTCCGGCTTCACAATCGCCTTCGGCGGCGGCTCCACAATAGGTTCCGGTTCTGGCTCCGGCTCAGGTTCGACCTGCGGCGGCTCCGGTTCGGCCGGTGCCGGCGGTGGCGGTTCGGCCATCGCGGCGGTATTGACCATCATGACGCTGATCGGCGCGTCCTCTGGCTTCGGCAGCTCCACCACTTCTTTTACCGAAGCGTAAAGCAATCCCGCCACCAGGGCGCTGTGCAGGCCTACGGATAAGACGAAAGGCACGGATATACGGCGATTAAGGAACATCTTTTTTAGCGGCATAATGATTCTGTTTCCTCTGGTTCGCCAAGTTTAAATGCAAATAGCAATCATATTCAATAACGAAAGGCAAACTATCGCTTTAATCGTCAGTATGCGCGGCGAAAACCAGCAAACTCATAAGGATATTAACCTGGCCGTTGCTTTTTTACCGCCGGGGGGACACGCTTCATTAACGTTTGGCCAGGCGTCAAAAAGTAAAAAACCCGCCGGAGCGGGTTAATTTCGGTGAGTCAGCGTTATTCTTCATCGCCATAGTAAAGCACGCCCAGCTTGATCAGCGGCCGCCCTTGCGCCTTACGGTGCAGGTTGGTGTCGCGCAGCGAATAAACGCAGCCGCAGTATTCCTGCTGATAGAAGCGTTCGCGCTTGCTGATCTCTATCATGCGCGACGAACCGCCCTTCTTGCGCCAGTTGTAATCCCAGTAGACCAGATCGGGATACTTTTCCGCCGCGCGGATGCCGCAGTCGGTGATCTGCTGCATGTTCTTCCAGCGCGAGATGCCCAGCGAGCTGGAGATAGTGTCGTAACCATGCTCATGCGCATACAGCGCCGTGCGCTCGAAACGCATGTCAAAACACATGGTGCAACGAATGCCGCGCTCCGGCTCATTCTCCATCCCCTTGGCGCGGGCGAACCAGTTGTCGGTGTCGTAATCGGCATCGATAATCGGCACCCCGTGCTGCTCAGCGAAACGAATGTTCTCTTCTTTACGCAGCAGATACTCTTTTTGCGGGTGAATGTTGGGGTTATAGAAGAAAATGGCATACTCGATCCCGGAGGCCTGAATCGCTTCCATCACCTCGCCGGAACAGGGCGCGCAGCACGAATGCAGCAGCAGTTTGTTTTTGCCCGCCGGCAAATCGAGTTTTTCCCTTACCAGTTCCGTCATGTCCTCACCTCAATGGCATATCAGTTTAAGCGCGCCGCACTATACGAATAAAAAGTAGCGGCTTCAAGGCATAAGCGCCAATCCGCCGGGAAATTCGCCCTATGCCGTTCCCCTGCCGCGCCTTTTGCGCTACCTTGGTAGCACCGTTTTATAGCCATGATTTTAAAGGTGAAACATGCTTTATCTGATCTACGCGCAAGACGTTCCCAATTCGCTGGAAAACCGTCTGGCGGTGCGCCCGGCGCACCTGGCGCGCCTGCAGGCGCTGCGCGACGCCGGCCGTCTGGTGGTCGCCGGCCCTAACCCGGCCATCGACAGCAACGATCCCGGCGCCGCCGGCTTTACCGGTTCGACGGTGATCGCCGAATTCGCCTCGCTGGCGGAAGCCCAGGCCTGGGCACAGCAGGATCCCTATATCGCCGCCGGCGTCTACGCCGACGTGACGGTGAAACCGTTCAAACAGGTGTTCTGATATCCAGACCGCCCAATACCGGGAACGCCTCGCGATACAGCGTTCCCGGCGCCAGCCACCTCTCTCCGCCACCTTCGTGCTCGATTCGTCTTGCCGATATTCATGTTCCCTACCGTAAATACTCACCGATGACGCTTTCCAGCACCGCCACCGCCGGTTGGCTGGCGGCCGCGGCAGAACGGAGCAGTTGCACTTCATGTGGTGCGACCGACGGCAATTCGTCGAGTATCCGCATCGCCGCCGAAACCCGTGCGCGGTCGAGCAGCGTGACGGCCAATCCTGCCTCGACGGCAGCCGCCACCACACTGGCCGAAGGGCTGCTCACAACCACTCGCCAATGCCTTCCCGCCCTGGTCAATGCATCGATCATAGCCTCACGATAAGGGCAATCGGCGGCATGCAACGCCAGCGGCAGTGGCCGGTTAGCCTGCAGCGCCAGCGAACGGCCTCCGGCCCACACCGGCGCAGTCACCGCGAGCGGTGTCTGGCACGGTTTCCCCGCGGGTTGAACCACCAGCGCGAGATGCAGCCGATTACGGCCAACTTGTTCCGCCAGCGCCTGACTGGCAGCGGTAGAGACCTCCAGTTCCACTGCGGGAAAACTGTCGGCAAACCGCGGCAAAATATGGCCTATCACATGGGAAGCGTACTCATCAGGCAACCCCAATTTGATATGGCCGCTTAGCGGCGCGCCCTGCAGTTCCCGCAGAATATCGTCATGGGCGCTCAGCAGCCCAAGCGTCGAGGCCAGCAGCTTGTTGCCCAGCGGCGTCAACGCCACGGACTGATTGTCACGCTCCAGCAAGCGGCCGCCCGCCACCTGTTCCAGGCGCCGGATATGCACGCTCACGGCGGCGGGGCTGCGATTGACAAATGCCGCCGCCGCGCGAAATTGCCCCAAACGCGCAATAGCGTGAAAAGTGCGCAAGAGATCGATATCCAATGTCGGCCGCATGATTTAACCCCATTAAACAACTGAACGAAAATTATTCGATTTATTAAATTATAGCCACTCACTACCATTGGGCGGAAAGGAGGTGACCATCATGTCCCTGCCACCATTTCGCCCCTCTTCCCACCGCGGCAAAGCCGCCCTCTGGCTGGCTGCGGCCGAAGTCCTGCTGATCGTGGCCTGGAGCTCCGGCTTCGTCGGCATCCGCTTCGCCGCCGATTACGCGCCGGTGTTGCTGGTGGCGTTCTGGCGCTGCGTGGTGGTCGCGTTCGCGTTGCTGCCGCTTAGTGTGCGCGCCATCAGGCGCGCATCTCCGCTGACGATAGCTGTTCACGCCGGGATTGGGTTGCTCGCCATGACCGGTTACCTGACCGGCGTCAGCAAAGGCATCGAATATGGCGTGCCGGCTGGGTTGGCCGCGCTCATCGCCGATTTGCTCCCGCTCGGCACCGCGCTGCTGAGCATGCTGTTGCAACGCCGCTTGCCCGATGGCCGCGTTTGGTCCGGGTTAGCCTTGGGGGTTAGCGGGGTAACGCTGGCGACCGGCAGCGCCATCTCATGGGGAGACGCCCCATTGTGGAGTTACCTGTTGCCGCTGGCGGGGATGTTGGCGCTGGCGCTGGCAACGCTGTGGCAGGAACGGCTGCCGCAGACGCAAGCAATGAGTTTGCCAGCCTCGCTGGGGATACAAAGCGCGGTTTCCGCGCTGGCTTTCGCCGCCATGGCCGGCGCGGAAGGCCCGCTGCTGCCAACGGTAACGACGGGGTTTGTGATCGGCGTGCTTTGGACCGCGCTACTGGCGACGCTGGCCGGCTACGGTCTGTACTGGTTTTGTCTAAGGCACACTTCTGCGCTGCGCGTGACGAGCCTGCTGTTTCTCAGCCCCTTCGTCACCTTCTGCTGGGCAGGGTTAATGTTCAATGAACCCCTTTCCTGGCCCATGCTGCTAGGCGCGGCGGTGGCAGGAAGCGGTTTATGGCTGCTAATCCGTCCCGCCGGGCGGGATGAGCCCAAAACAGCGCAACGCGCTGAAAAATGACGGATAAGGCGAAAAGCGGCGCCGTTATGCGACGAGTTTTCCCCGCACCACCACCTTGCCCGGCTTGATCTCGGGGTCGGCAATACGACGGATCGCCAGATTCAACGCTTGCCAGGCGATCTCTTGCAAGTCGTGTGACACGCACGGGAAATGAAAACCGTAGATCTCGGCATGTGAAACCTCATCGATGCTGAACAGCGACACCTCCTGCATCAACGGCAGCCGGTGTTCGATGCAGGCTTTGATAATGCCCAGGGAGATCTGGTTATTGCAGCCAACGAAAAAGTCCGGGGCGCGGTGATTGGCCAGCCAACGGCTCGTCTCTTGCCAGGCGACATCCATAAAGAAATCGGCATACAGCACTTCAAACGACGCCACTTTCCCTTGCAGCGCCGCCTGCAGCCCTGTGACCCTGTCCCGTGCAACGTTGGAGTTCTCCGGCCCGGACACCACCACCACCCGCTGCGCTTTCTGTTCCAGAAGCCAGCGCCCCGCCTGAAGACCGCAGTCCAGGTTATCGATATACACCCCGCTGCAGTGGCGATTGTCCAGCTCACGGTCGATCAATACCACCGGGATATTCAATGTTTCCAACCGCTTTAGATAGGAAGGCTGGTACAGATGATCGTTGGAAATGACCGAGAGAATGATCGCATCGACGTTGTAGCCAATCAGTTTGTCGATGATTCTGTCTTCGCTTTCCTGAGACTCATAGGAATCGAACACCAGGGTGTCATATCCCATTTTTTGCGCTTCAAGCGTCATCAACCGCGTCAGGCCGCCAAAGAACGGGTTGGCCATATCAGGGTTGACGATGCCGATGGTTCTGCTGCTTTTCGCCCGCAGGTTGCGCGCCGCAGCATTGACCACATAACCGAGTTCGGCAGCGGTCTCCCGAATGCGGCGCAGCGTTTCCGGATGAACCTTGTCCGGCTGTGAAAATGCCCGCGACGCGGTGATTTTACTGACGTTTGCCTGTGCGGCCACGCTAGCCAGCGTCGCTTTCCGTCCTCGCCCCACCGCCAAATGCAGCTCCTTAGCTTAAAGTTATCATTTTGTACCATTAACAACATCATGACAGAACTTTCATCGTGGCGCTAATGGTTTACGCCTGCCAGCCGGTTAATCCGGGGATCGGTAAAGATATCCAGCTCGTCACGGCTCTCGGAAGAGAACTCGGACACCACCGCCCCCCGCTTTCCAGCCTGAAACCAGTGCCGGGTATTGGGCGCGATGGTGTATTGTTCGCCAGGCCGCAAGAGGATATAGCGATTGCAGGTATACCACTGCTCCGCGCCTTCCGGCACCCGGCATACCGGTTCACCGCCGGCGTCATTAAGCATCAGGTTTTCATCGTCGACAAACAGAAACACCTCGCCCCAACGGCAGCGAAACGTCTCTTGCTTGCCGGGCGTGCCGGCAAAAGGAGGATGCAAATGCTCTGGGCAAGTCTGCTCAGGAAACAGCACCAACTCTTTCGCACAATACCGAGGTGAGTTGACATAGGTCAGCAGCTGCAGCCCTGAGACAGGATAGTCGGCCAAGCCAAATGTCGCAATTTCAATACGTTGCTGCTCTCCTTCGGTCAGAACGATGTCCGCCTCGCGCAAATATTCCAGCGTAACGGCTATGGCACGTTGTTGTTTGTTCATCATTTCCCCTGCAAAGTGACGGTATCGATATCAGAATGCTGATATTAAAACCGTCATTACATCGCCGATTTTGTGATCTTCATCCCCATATTGAATAACAACCCACCAGCAAAATTAACTCCCATCGAGTAATTCCAACATCGATCACAGTTTAACCACCCGCTTTAGCCCACTATCGCCGCATTGAAATGATATCGTTACCATAAAAATGATTCACCAGGAGGCAATATGAAAGCATTAGTGTTGGCCAAGGCGGGGGAAATCGCTATCGAGGACGTCCAGCTCGCCGAAACGCTGGGGCCCGATGATGTGCAGATAAAAATTCATTCCGTGGGCATCTGCGGCAGTGATGTGCACTATTACCAACATGGCCGCATTGGCCCGTTCGTGGTTAACGCCCCGATGGTGCTCGGCCATGAAGCTTCTGGCGTGGTGCTCGCGACAGGTAAAAACGTCACTCACCTCAGTATCGGCGATCGCGTTTGCATGGAACCCGGCATTCCGGATCTCAACTCGGCGCAGACGCGCGCCGGCCTTTACAACCTTGATCCGGCCGTGCGCTTCTGGGCGACGCCGCCGGTGCACGGCTGCCTGCGCGAAACCGTTATCCACCCCGCCGCCTTCACGTTCAAATTGCCGGACAACGTCAGTTTCGCCGAAGGCGCCATGGTGGAACCCTTAGCCATCGGCATGCAAGCAGCCACCAAAGCCGGGATCAAACCCGGCGATATCGCGCTGGTGATCGGCGCCGGGCCGATCGGCGTAGTCACCGCTCTCGCGGCGCTGGCGGGCGGCTGCTCGGACGTCATTATTTGCGACCTGTTTGACGAAAAACTCGCCGTTGCGGCCAGTTATGAGGGGCTGCACGCCGTCAATATCAAAACCGGCGACCTGGCGGGGAAAGTGGCCGCGCTCACCAGCGGCAATGGCGCCGATGTCGTGTTTGAATGCAGCGGCGCAAAACCGGCCATCGCTACGCTGGCCGAACATGCGGCGCCAGGAGCGACCGCCGTGCTGGTCGGCATGCCGATCGATGCCGCGCCGATGGATATCGTCGCCGCGCAGGCCAAGGAAATCACCTTCAAGACCATTTTCCGCTACGCCAACATGTACCCGCGCACGCTGCGGCTGTTGAGCAGCGGCAAATTGCGCGTCCAGCCGTTGATAAGCCAAACCTACAAGTTCTCCGACAGCGTGGCCGCCTTCGAGCGCGCGGCGGCGGGACATGCCTCGGACATCAAAATCATGCTGGAAATGGAGTGATCCTATGGCGCTCTATGCTGGCATAGACTGCGGTACGCAAGGCACGAAAGTCGTGATTGTCGACAGCACACAGGGCGTGATCCTCGGTGAGGGCAACGCCCCTCACCGTCTCATCAGCCAAGCCAATGGCCGGCGCGAACAGGAGGCCGACTGGTGGATTGAGGCGCTGGTCATCGCTTTTCGCCAAGCCGTGACTAACGCCGGCGTTGATGCACGGGAGATTCATGCTCTGGGGGTCTCGGGCCAACAACATGGGTTTGTACCGCTGGACGCAGACGGCAACGTGCTGCACAGCGTCAAGCTGTGGTGCGATACCGAAACCGCAGAGGAAAACGAACGGCTCCTGCAGCAGCTCGGCGGTGCCAACGGCTCGCTGGAAACACTCGGCCTGCGGATCGCCACCGGTTATACCGCGTCAAAAATCCTTTGGTTCAAGACACACCATCCGGCGTTGTGGGCAAAACTGCACACCGTATTGTTGCCTCATGATTATTTGAACTTCTGGCTGACCGGAGAGCGCGTAGCGGAATATGGCGACGCTTCCGGCACCGGGTTGTTCGATGTGCGCACCCGTAGCTGGAGCAAAGCCGCCGTCGATCTCATCGACGACAGCGGCCGTCTGTGGCAAGCCCTGCCGCCGCTCAAAAATGCGGAGTGCTGCATCGGCACGGTGCGCCCCGCCGCGGCGGAAAAACTCGGCCTCAGCCCAACGGTGCGGGTATCGACCGGCGGCGGCGACAACATGATGGCGGCCATCGGTTCCGGCAACATCGAGGCCGGCACCCTCACCCTGAGCCTGGGCACCTCCGGCACGCTATTCGCCTGGTCTGCCGCCCCCGTCGCGGCGGAATCAGACATGATTGCCGGCTTCTGCTCCAGCACCAACGGGTGGCTGCCATTGATTTGCACCATGAATGTCACCTCGGCCACCACCGCGGTACAAACGCTGCTGGACGAAGACCTTGCCGGCTTTAACGGTTTATTGGCGCAGGCCTCACCCGGCGCAGGCGGTGTCGAGATGCTGCCGTTCTTCAATGGCGAGCGTGTTCCGCCGTTGCCTCACGCGCGCGCCAGTCTGCATAACCTCGATAGCGACAATTTTACCCGCGCCAATCTCTGCCTGGCGGTGGTCGAAAGCGCTACCTATGGCCTGCGCTATGGCATCGAGCTGTTTCGCCGTCAGGGCATTGAAGCGCGCGAGATCCGCCTCACCGGCGGCGGCGCTCGCAGCGCCGCCTGGCGACAAATCGTCGCGGACGTGATGGGGTGCCCGGTGGTCTGTCTGAAAGCCAAAGAGACCGCTGCGCTGGGCGGCGCCATTCAGGCGATGTGGGCGACGACGTTGGCCGACGATCCGCTGCGGAATGCCGGCGCGTTGCTGTCCGAACTGTGCCAACGTTTCGTTGCGCTGGATGAGGCCACACGCGCACGGCCACATGCCGGCAGACGGGCGCAATACGAGACGCTTTATCAACGGTACCTGCAACGCTTGCAGCAGACCTACCCGGAGGTGCAACTGTGACGCGAGATCCCCATACGCAAGCGCCCGCCTACCTGCTGGAGGTCAGCGGCGTCAGAAAAGCCTTTGGCCCGGTCGTGGCGCTCAAGAATGCGGAGTTTTGCCTGCGGCGTGGTTCCATCCATGCCCTGTGCGGCGGCAACGGCGCGGGTAAATCCACCTTTCTCAGCATTCTGATGGGCTTTATTCAACCCGATGGCGGCGACATTTTTATCAATGGCCAACGCTGTGAATTTCATCATCCCCGGGAAGCCCTCAACGCCGGCATCGCCATCGTGCAGCAGGAACTGAGCGCGATCCCGGATCTGACGGTGGCCGAAAACATTTGGCTGGGCCGTGAGCCGAGACGCCTGGGGTTCGTCGATTTCGCCACGCTCAATCAACGCACCACCAGCCTGCTCAAGGAACTCGATTTCAAGATCGACGCCCGAGAGAAAATGCGCAACCTGAGCGTCGCCGAGCAGCAGCTGGTCGAGATCGCCAAAGCGCTGTCGCATGCCAATGCCGACATCATCATCATGGATGAACCCACCTCGGCGATTGGCGAGGAGGATGCGCAAAAAATCTTTCAGACGCTTCAGCAATTGGCGGCGAAAGGTAAAGGCATTATTTACGTCTCTCACCGTTTGTCAGAGATATTTCAAATTGCGGACAGCTACACCATTTTCCGCGACGGCGCCTATATCCATGAAGGCTATATCGCCGACATTACCCGTGAGCAGTTGATCGAACACATTATCGGCGGCGAGTACGACAGCGAGTTCGCCAAATTCAATCAGCCCGGCGAGGAGGTCTTGCTGGAGGTCAACGGCCTGTGTTGGCGCAGCAAGATAAAGGATATCAGCCTGCAGCTTAAGCACGGTGAAATCCTGGGCATCTACGGGCTGGTGGGATCGGGCCGCAGCGAATTTCTCGATCTTATCTTCGGCATTCAGCATGCCGACAGCGGCACGATCCGTTTGGGCGACAAGACGCTGAACCGCCATTCCCCGCGAGAGGCCATCGACAGCGGCATTGCCTACGTGACGGAAGATCGCAAGGAAACCGGCCTGGTGCTGTGCCGTTCCGTCAGTGAAAACATCAATATCGCCTCTTTTGCCGGCATCAGCCGAATGGGGTTCGTCAGCGAGAAACGGGAGCAGGCGCGAACCCGCGACATGATCCAGCGCTTCAACGTTAAAACCCACGATGGCGAACAGCCCGTGGGCAACCTGAGCGGCGGCAACCAGCAAAAAGTGGTGCTGGGCCGCTGGGCGCTGCTGGATCCGGAGGTGTTGTTGCTCGACGAGCCGACGCGCGGCATCGACGTCGGCGCCAAGAAAGAGATCTATCGATTTATGTCGGAGTTCGCCTTGCAAAACAAGGGGATCATCATGGTTTCCTCCGAGCTTTCGGAAATTATCGGCATGAGCGATCGCATATTGGTGTTTCGTGACGGGCAGTTGGCCGGTGAGCTTTCGGCAGCCGATGCGACCCAGGCAGCACTGATGAAACTTGCGGTTTAACAGAGAGAGAAAAAAAATGAGCAGCGCCCACTCCTTATCACCAGGAATTTCATTTTTCACCCGCAATAAGCGCCGTATGCACAAATACGGCATTATCATCGCCTTCTTCGCGCTGTGCCTGATCGTGGCGCTGATTGGCGAATATCAGGTCGCCCAGGGGGCCTGGAGCAGCAATTATTTTCTCAGCAATGAAAACACCCTGATCGTCCTGCGCCAGGTCTCGATCAACGGCATTCTGGCGATCGGCATGACCTTCGTCATCATTACGGCCGGCGTCGATCTCTCCGTGGGCTCGGTGCTGGCGCTAAGCGGGATCGTCGCCGCCCGCTTCGCCACCAACAACAGCGGATTGGCTATCGGCGACACCGCGACCGCCGTCATGGTGCCGCTGATCGTGGCGCTGGGCATCGGGATCGTCTGCGGCCTGGTGAACGGCACCGTGTTGGCTCGCTACCGGCTGCAACCCTTTATCGTCACCATGGGCATGCTCTCTGCGGCGCGCGGTTTAACCATGTTGACCACCAACGGCAATCCGGTTTCGCAATTGAACAGCGATTTCCGCTGGTTGGGCAATGGTTATGTCGGCGGCGTTCCGGTGCCGGTCATCATCTTCATCGTGCTGTTCGCCCTCGCCTGGCTGGTGCTGAATAAAACCCTCTTCGGGCGCTACATCTACGCCGTCGGCGGCAACCCGAAAAGCGCGCGCACCTCGGGGATTAACGTCACGCGCATCAAAATACTGGTGTATACGCTGTGCGGCGCGCTGGCCGGCATCGCCGGCCTGATCCTCACCGCACGCACCGGTTCGGCGCAGACCAACGCCGGCGCAGGGTATGAGCTGGACGCCATCGCAGCGGTGGTGATCGGTGGCACCAGCATGGCCGGCGGCGTCGGTACGCTGGTCGGCACCTTCTTCGGCGTGCTGATTATCGGGGTGATGAATAACGGCCTCGATCTGCTCGGCGTGCAATCGTATTACCAACAAATTATCAAAGGCGCATTGATCGTTCTTGCCGTCTTGCTCGACCCATCGCGTAAGCAACAGCGCGATTAATAACATCAGACCCAACTCTACCAGGAGAAAACCATGAATAAGACCAAGATAGCGTTGTTTGCCTCTGCCATGATGCTCGGTAGCCTGTCGGCAGCTCAGGCCGCCCCGGTAAAAATCGCGGTATTGATGTACGGCAACAAAGCCGAGTTCGTGCAATTGATGGAAAGGTTCGGCAAGGAGCACCCGGCGGTGAAAAGCGGCGAAGCCGTGCTGACCTTCTACGATGGGCGTTATGATGCCTCGGTGCAAAACGATCAGGCCGCCACCGCTATCCAGACGCGCGCCGATGCCATTATCGTCAACCCGATGGATTTTGAGGCCAATATCGATATCGTCACTAATGCCAACGAAGCCAAAATTCCGGTGGTGGTCACCAACGCGCGCCTGAACACGGACGCGATGACGTCTGAAGTAGTGTCTAATGACGAGTTGGGGGGATACCTGGAAGCCAAAGCCGTCCTGGACAAACTCGACTGCAAGAACCGAAAGGTGAACGTGGTGATTATCGAAGGCCCGAAAGGCGGCAGCGGCGAGATCCAGCGCGGCAAGGGCAATGATAAAGCGATTGCCGAGTGCGGCGCCGGCCAGGTCACGGTACTTGAACGTAAAACGGCCAACTGGTCACGCGCGGAAGCGCAGCCGCTGATGGAAAACTGGCTGCAGAAACACCGGGGCAAAATCAACGGCGTGATCGGCCAAAACGACGAGATGGCGCTGGGCGCTATCGAAGCGATCAAAGGCGCCGGCCTGAATGTGAAGGACTTCGCGATTGCCGGCGTTGACGGCGTTTCCGACGCGATTCATGCGGTGCAGGCCGGTGAAATGGTCTCTATTCTGCAAGATGCCAAAGGCCAGATGCAGGGCTCCATCGACGTCGCGCTGCGCGCCGTGAAAGGGGAAAGCTATCAACCGCAGTCGGAGATCTGGAAGCAATACGCCAAGGATCTGAAATGGGAGGGCGGCACGCAAAAGCATTACTACATTCCGTGGACCGTCGTTACCGCAGAGAACGCCCAGTCGCTGTTGGACGCTCGTAAATAATTTCCCCCGCCCCCTGCCTTCAGGGGGCCCCGCTGGGGCGCTTGCCTGCAAACAAAAAAAAGCCAGCACGGAGTGGCTGGCTAAAAAGTTCTTCGAGGGAATATCTTGTGCGATAAACATACGCCTTTCACTGCGGGCTTTACTAGCTATCAGTGCGATAGGCACCCCCAGTTAAAATCAACGCCTGCATATCGGTGAACATCGCTTCCCATTCCGCCTGATCGATATCCATCAAACCAAAGTAACGCAGCATAAAGGCGCCTTCCGTGGCGAGAAACGCCAGGCGCGCGCGCTTGCCTTCTTCCGTCGTCAAATCCAAACCGGCGATGCGGCTGCGATACCATTCGCGCGTGCTCGCCAGATGCTCCGGCGTTTGAATCAGCGTCGCCATCAGCCCGGCGGCCTTGGCGCTGGCGGTCTGATCCGAGCTTTGCGTCGCCAGCATATGCGCCCGCACGCCGGTCTGCGGTGAAGGATCGTCACCGGCGATAGCGGCGAACAGCGTCTCGTAGGCACTGCCCCAGCGATCGAACATGGCGTCAATCAGGGCGTCTTTGCTGCCGAAACAGTACTGCACCCCGCCCTTGGAGATCCCCATCGCTTTGGCGACGGCGTCGATGGTCAAACCGGCGGCCCCCTGAGTGGCGACGATCTCTTCGGCGGTGTCCAAAACCTTGTCGCGATCGATGCTGCGTTGACGTCCCATTAAGAAACCCTTCTTTTCAATACGAACGTATGGATATATATTATCACCAGTATATCACCCGGCATCGCCGGAGGGTTACCCGAATGGCGGCGCCTTCGCGCCGCCCACTTTAACTGGATTATGACTTATGTACGCCAAGAACCGCTGGTTGATCCTGACGATGGTCGCCAGCGCCCTGTTCCTGATCGTCATCGATATGACGGTGTTATATACCGCTCTGCCGCGTTTAACCCAGGCGCTGGACGCCAGCGCCTCGCAAAAACTCTGGATCGTCAACGCCTACCCGTTGGTGGTGGCCGGTCTGTTGCCTGGCGCCGGCATGCTGAGCGATCGCATCGGCCATAAACGGCTGTTTCTCGCCGGGCTGCCGGTGTTCGCCGTCGCGTCGCTGTGCGCCGCTTTCTCGCCTACCGCCGAGTGGCTGATCGCCGCGCGGGTATTCCTCGCCGTTGGCGCGGCAATGATGATGCCCGCCACGCTGTCCATCGTACGCCACGTCTTTACCGACGAACGCGAACGCGCGCTGGCGATCGGCATCTGGGCGTCGGTAGCCTCCGGCGGCGCGGCCATCGGCCCGGTGGTCGGCGGCCTGCTGTTGGAGTATTTCTGGTGGGGCTCGGTGTTCCTGATCAATGTGCCGGTGGTGTTGCTGGTCTGGCCGTTGGCATGGAAACTGATCCCGCGCTGCGGCGGCGATAACCCGCGCCCCGCCGACATCGTCGGCTCGATACAGATCATGATAGGCCTGGTCGGCGCTATCTATGCGCTGAAAGAATTGAGCAAGCCGGCGCCTGACGTCAGCGCCTTGCTCGCGGCGGCTGCGATCGGCGTGTTGTTCCTGGTGCTGTTCGTGCGTCGTCAGCAACGCAGCGCCCACCCGATGATCGATTTCTCTCTGTTCCGCAACCGGCTGTTCGCCGGCGGCATCGGCGTGGCATTGCTGTCGATGGTGGCGCTGATCGGCGTCGAGCTGGTGCTCAGCCAACGCTTGCAACTGGTGCTCGGCCTCAGTCCGCTGCAGGCGGCGCTGTTCATCTTGCCGATCCCGCTGGCCTCGGCGCTGGCGGGGCCGATGGCCGGTTTACTGTTGCCGCGCTACGGCGAACGCAGCATCATCCTCGGCGGTTTCGCCCTGACCACCTTCGGCATTGCCGCCCTCGCCCTGCTGTCTCAGAGCGGCATAGCGCCGCAGCTGGTGAGCCTGGCGTTGGTGGGCTTTGGCCTCGGCGGCGTGATCACCGCCGCTTCCACCGCCATCATGCTGAACGCACCGGAGGAGAAATCCGGCATGGCGGCGTCCATCGAAGACGTCTCCTACGAGCTGGGCGGCGTGCTGGGCGTGACATTGCTCGGCGGGCTGATGACGGCGGTTTACAGCCACACTCTGGCGCTGCCGGCGGAGCTGCCGGTCAGCGATTTAGCCTACGACAGCATCGACGAAGCGTTGCGCCTGGCGGCCGGAATGGCGGCCGATCGCGCGCAGCAGTTGACGCAGCTGGCGCGTCTGGCCTTTGATCGCGCCTTTATTTCGGTACTGATCGCCGCCGCGCTGTTAATGGCGCTGGGCGCAGGTGTGGTAAAACTGGCGCTGCGCAAGTAACCGAGAAAAGCGGCTTTTTTCGCCTGCGGAACCTGCGTAAACTGATTCGGCAATTTGCTCGACGGATTTATCGTCATCGGTTTGAGCGATGGCAATAATGCCTGTTATCGTATTTAACCCTGCGATAAATCCGGTTACTGTAACAGCTATGGAAATTGATTCTGTCTACTATCGGAACAAATAATCAGGAGAAGATTATTATGGCAACGGCAAAGAAAGCAGCGAAAACCCATATCGGCCTTGACAGTAAACAATCGGCAAAACTCGCCGAAGCGCTCAATGCGCTGTTGGCGAATTATCAGGTGCTGTATATGAACGTGCGCGGCTATCATTGGAACATTACCGGCCCGCAGTTCTTTGAACTGCACGCGAAATTCGAAGAGACATATAACGATCTGCTGACCAAGGTAGATGAGCTGGCGGAACGTATTCTGACGTTGGGCTCGCAGCCGCGTCACGCTTTCAGTGATTATCTGAAAACCGCCGACATCAAGGAACACACCAACGTGACCGATGATAAGGGCACGCTGCGCGGCCTGTTGGAAGGGTATTCAATCTTGCTGCAACAGCAGCGTGAGCTGCTGACGGTGGCGGCAGACGCCGGCGACGAAGGCACCGCGTCGTTGATGAGCGATTACATCAAAGAGCAGGAAAAACAGGTCTGGATGCTCAACGCCTATTTGGGCAAATAACTCAGACGCCATAACAAAACAGTCCCTTAAGGGACTGTTTTCGTTTTACCACTCGCAGGATACCGCAAACAGCAGCGCGCGCCGATGCTGATCGTCCAGGCGGCGCCGCACCCGGATAATATGGCGATTGCTGCACGACTGGCGTTCCAACCAGCGATGCCGCCGACGTTGGCTCTGCCGCAACATGCGCCAGCGGCCCACTTCATTTCTACTGCGTCTCATAATTCCGTCACTCGTTCGTCTAATGCCAACCGCGGGCATTATAGCCCTTTCCGCCCGCGATCCAAGCCGCCGTTATCGGCGGCACAGCGGACGCCACGCGGGCAAAAGCCGCCCTTTCAATTTCGGCAAGTGCCTTAACTTCATCATATTTATGTAACATAAGCGCCGATAAAAGGTTTCGCCTTGCCCGATCTGTGCGTACACTCATCATTGGTGGTTTGCGAACGGGATTTTTCGCCTTTATGACAACATTTTATACCGTAATCAGTTGGCTCATGGTGTTCGGCTACTGGCTGCTGATCGCCGGCGTGACGATGCGCATTTTGATGAAACGCCGTGCGGTTCCCTCTGCCATGGCCTGGCTGCTGGTTATCTATATTCTGCCGCTGTTCGGCATCGTCGCCTATTTATCGTTCGGCGAACTGCATCTGGGCAAGCGCCGTGCCGAGCGCGCCAAGGCCATGTGGCCGTCGACCGCGCGCTGGCTGAAGGAATTGAAAGAGAGCCGCCGCATCTTCGCCACCGAATACAGTGAAGTCGCCGAACCGCTGTTCCAGCTGTGCAACCGCCGCCAGGGCATCGACGGCGTCAAGGGCAACCAGCTGCAACTGCTCACCACTACCGACGACACGTTGAAAGCGCTGATCCGCGACATCGAGCTGGCGCGCCACAACATCGAAATGGTGTTCTATATCTGGCAGCCCGGCGGCCTGGTCGATCAAGTGGCCGAATCGCTGATGGCCGCCGCGCGGCGCGGCGTACACTGCCGCCTGATGCTGGACTCCGCCGGCAGCCTGCCATTTTTCCGCAGCCCCTACCCGGCGATGATGCGCAACGCAGGCATCGAAGTGGTCGAAGCGCTGAAGGTCAACCTGCTGCGCGTATTCCTGCGCCGCATGGATCTGCGCCAGCACCGCAAGGTGGTGCTGATCGACAACTACATCGCCTATACCGGCAGCATGAACATGGTCGATCCGCGCTATTTCAAGCAGGATGCGGGCGTCGGCCAATGGATCGATCTGATGGCGCGCATGGAAGGCCCGGTGGCCACTACGATGGGCATCGTCTATGCCTGCGACTGGGAGATTGAAACCGGCAAGCGCATTCTGCCGCCGCCGCCGGACGTCAACATCATGCCGTTCGAGCAGGAAAGCGGCCACACCATTCAGGTGATCGCCTCCGGCCCCGGCTTCCCCGAGGAGATGATCCACCAGGCGCTGCTGACCGCGGTCTATTCCGCGCGCGAGCAGCTGATCATGACCACGCCGTACTTCGTGCCGAGCGACGATCTGCTGCACGCCATCTGCACCGCCGCTCTGCGCGGCGTTGAGGTCAGCATCATCGTGCCGCGCGACAACGATTCGATGATGGTGCGCTGGGCCAGCCGGGCGTTCTTCTCCGAGCTGCTGGAAGCCGGCGTGAAAATCTATCAGTTCGAAGGCGGCCTGCTGCACACCAAGAGCGTGCTGGTCGACGGCCAGCTCAGCCTGGTCGGCACCGTCAATCTGGATATGCGCAGCCTGTGGCTCAACTTCGAGATCACCCTGGTGATCGATGACGACGGCTTCGGCAGCGATCTGGCCTGCGTGCAGGAAGATTACATCGCCCGCTCCAAGCTGCTGAACGCCAAAGAGTGGTTGAAGCGGCCGTTCTGGCATCGGCTGGTCGAGCGCCTGTTCTACTTTTTCAGCCCGCTGCTGTAAAAGCCGCGGCGAGCGTGCTTTAATAACGCCAAATCATTTGTTATCAGGATTTTTTTATGGATTTGAATAACCGCCTTACCGAAGACGAAACGCTGGAACAGGCCTACGACATCTTCCTCGAATTGGCCGGCGACAATCTGGATCCGGCGGATATTCTGCTGTTCAATCTGCAGTTTGAAGAGCGCGGCGGCGCAGAACTGTACGACCCCTCCGAAGACTGGAGCGAGCACGTGGATTACGACCTGAATCCGGACTTCTTCGCCGAAGTGGTGATCGGTCTGGCGGACAGCGACGGCGAGCCGATCAACGACGTGTTCGCCCGCGTGCTGATCTGCCGCGAGAAAGACCACAAGCTGTGCCACATTCTGTGGAAAGAGTGATTCGCCGCTCATATTTCGGATAAAAAAAGCCCCGCTGAGTCAGCGGGGCTTTTTGTTGCCGGCTAGCGGCGCATTACAGCGGATCGACCTTCAGGCATGAAACCGCATGACGGAAACTGCCCTCCAGCAGCGGACGCGTCTTGGCGCACTCCGGCCCGGCTATCGGACAGCGGGTGCGGAACACGCAGCCGGACGGCGGGTTGATCGGCGAAGGCAGCTCCCCTTCCAACAGCTGGATCTGCTTTTCCTTCTCCTTGTCCGGATCCGGAATAGGCACCGCCGACATCAGCGCCTTGGTGTAAGGGTGCTGCGGATTGTGGTACACCTCGTCATAGGTGCCCAGCTCCACCGCATGACCCAGGTACATCACCAGCACGCGATCGGAAATGTGCTTCACCACCGCCAAATCGTGGGCGATAAAGATCAATGACAGCCCCATTTCGCGCTGCAGCTGCTGCAACAGGTTTACCACCTGCGCCTGAATCGACACGTCCAACGCGGAAACCGGCTCGTCGCAGATCACCAGCTTCGGTTCGAGGATCAGCGCGCGCGCGATGCCGATGCGCTGGCATTGGCCGCCGGAGAACTCGTGCGGATAACGGTTGATCAGGTTAGGCAGCAGGCCGACCTTCAGCATCATCGCCTTGACCTTGTCCTTCACTTCCTGACGCGGCATTTTCGGGTAGTATGTGCGCAGCGGCTCGGCGATGATTTCGCCGATGGTCATGCGCGGGTTGAGCGAAGCCAGCGGATCCTGGAAGATCATCTGGATATCGCTGCGGGTTTTGCGCCAGTCGGCGTCGTTCATGCCCAGCAGATCTTTACCCAGCCAGGCGACGCGCCCGCTGGTGGCCTTCACCAGGCCGATGATGGCGCGCGCGAAGGTGGATTTGCCGCAGCCGGATTCGCCGACCACGCCCAGGGTTTCCCCCTCGAACAGCCGCAGCGTAACGCCATCGACCGCCTTCAGGGTTTTCGGCGGCTGCCAGAACCACTGCTTGTCGTCATGAATGTCGAAGTGCACTTTCAGATCGGCCACTTCGAGCAGCACTTTCTTGTCGGTTACCGCTGTCATACCAACGCCTCCACCGGTTTAAAGCAGGCGCGCAGGCGCCCTTCCCCAAATTGCTCCAATGGCGGAGCGCTCGCGCACTGTTCCATGGCGTACGGGCAGCGCGGCTGGAACGGGCAACCTTTCGGCAGCCGCAGCAGGTTCGGCGGGTTGCCGGGAATGGTCAGCAACGCTTCGCCTTCGGCGTCGAGGCGCGGCACCGCGTTCAACAACCCGATGGAGTACGGGTGGCTCGGCTGGTAGAACACCTCGCGCGCGCTGCCGTATTCCATGGTACGGCCGGCGTACATCACCAGCACCTTGTTGCAGATGCCGGCCACCACGCCCAGATCGTGGGTGATCATGATGATGGCGGTGTTGAACTCGCGCTTGAGCTCGTTGAGCAGCGTCATGATCTGCGCCTGAACGGTCACGTCCAGCGCGGTAGTCGGCTCGTCGGCGATCAGCAGCTTCGGCCGGCACAGCAGCGCCATGGCGATCATCACGCGCTGGCGCATGCCGCCGGAAAACTCATGCGGATACATGCGCATGCGCTTGCGCGCTTCCGGCATTTTCACCGCGTCGAGCATGCGTACCGACTCTTCAAAGGCTTCGCTTTTGCTCATTTTCTTATGCAGCATCAGCACTTCCATCAGCTGTTCGCCAACGCGCATATACGGGTTGAGCGAGGTCATCGGGTCCTGGAAGATCATCGAGATCTCTTCGGCCCGCAGCTTGTTGAGCTGGTTTTCCGGCAGGTTGAGGATTTCGCGGCCGTTGAATTTGGCCGAGCCGCCGATGCGGCCATTGCTGGCCAGCAACCCCATCAGGGCGAACGCGGTCTGCGATTTACCGGAGCCGGATTCGCCGACGATGCCCAGCGTTTCACCGGCGCGCAGATCGAAGTTCAGATCGTTCACCGCCGTCACGTCGCCGTCCGGGGTGGAAAACGTGACGCGCAGGTCTTTCACGTCCAGCAGCGGCGACGCTTTAACGCCGACGGCGGTTTGCATCTCAGGATGTTCAATGGTGCTCATGGTGGCACTCCTTAACGATCTTTCGGGTCGAGGGCGTCACGCAGGCCATCGCCGATGAAGTTGAAACAGAACAGAGTGACAACCAGGAAACCCGCCGGGAA
The DNA here is from genome assembly GCF_022678525.1 of Serratia sp. PGPR-27. NCBI lineage: Bacteria > Pseudomonadati > Pseudomonadota > Gammaproteobacteria > Enterobacterales > Yersiniaceae > Serratia > Serratia sp. PGPR-27. The sequence goes on from NZ_JALBYS010000022.1 coordinate 67,000, forward strand.
CAGCAGCAACCACGGTGAAACTTCCATTGAGTTGGCGCCGTCGCTGAGCAATGCGCCCCAGCTGCTCAGCGGCTCCTGCGTACCCAGCCCCAGGAAGCTGAGGAAGGATTCGAACAGGATCATGCTCGGCACCAGCAACGAGGCATACACCACCACCACGCCGAGCACGTTAGGCACGATATGCCGCAGCACGATGTTGCGCGTGGAAACGCCGCACACCAGCGCCGCTTCGATGAACTCCTTGCGCTTCAGACCGAGGGTTTGGCCGCGCACGATACGCGCCATGTCCAACCACGATACCATGCCGATCGCCACGAAGATCAGCAGGATATTCTGGCCGAAGAAGGTCACCAGCAGGATCACGAAGAACATGAACGGGAAGGAGTTGAGGATCTCCAGCAGGCGCATCATCACCGAGTCGATCTTGCCGCCCAGATAGCCGGACATCGCGCCGTACAGGGTGCCGACGATCACCGCCACCAGCGCCGCCGCCACGCCGACCATCAGCGAGATGCGCCCGCCGATCGCCACGCGCACCAGCAGATCGCGCCCGGAGGAGTCGGTGCCGAAATAGTGCCCCGATTCAACGCTGGGTGCGGCTGACATCATCGCCCAATCGGTATCGTCGTAGGCGAATTGCGACAGCATAGGCGCCAGCACCACAAACAGAGTGATCAGCGCCAGTATGAACAGGCTGCTGACCGCCGCGCGGTTGTGCATAAAACGCCGACGCGCGTCTTGCCACAGGCTGCGCCCTTCCACTTCCAGCTTCTCGCTGAAGTGTTCCAGAGCTTCGCTGTTCTTTTTAGTCAACATCATTCGCGTGCTCCAGATTAATAACGGATTTTCGGATCGATGACCGCATACAGCACATCGACGATCGCGTTGAACAGAATGGTCAGAGCGCCCACCAGAATGGTCAGGCTCAACACCAGGGAGTAGTCGCGGTTCAGCGCGCCGTTAACGAACAGCTGGCCGATCCCCGGCAGACCATAGATGGTTTCGATCACCATTGAACCGGTGATGATCCCGACGAACGCCGGGCCCATGTAGGATAGCACCGGCAACAGCGCCGGCTTCAGCGCGTGGCGGAAAATGATGCGACGCATCGGCAAGCCTTTGGCGCGCGCGGTGCGGATGAAGTTGGAGTGCAGCACTTCAATCATCGAGCCGCGCGTGATACGGGCGATGCTGGCGATATAGGCCAGCGACAACGCCACCATCGGCAAGATGATGAACTTAGGCGCACCGCCGTTCCAGCCGCCGCCCGGCAGCCATTTCAACGTGATGGCGAAGATCAGCACCAACAGCGGCGCCACCACGAAACTGGGTATCACCACCCCGGTCATGGCGAACCCCATCACCGTATAGTCCCATTTGGTGTTCTGGTTCAGCGCGGCGATCACACCGGCGCTCACGCCCAGCACCACCGCCAGCAGAAACGCGGCCAGGCCGAGCTTGGCGGAGACCGGGAAAGAACTGGCCACCAAATCGTTGACCGAATAATCCTTGTATTTAAAGGACGGGCCGAAGTCTCCCTGCGCAAGCTGCGCCAGATAATGACCGTACTGTTTCCAGATCGGGTCGTTCAAATGATATTTGGCTTCGATATTCGCCATGACTTCCGGCGGCAATGCGCGTTCCCCGGTAAATGGACTGCCGGGCGCCAGGCGCATCATGAAGAATGAGATGGTGATAAGGATAAATAGTGTCGGGATCGCTTCCAACAAGCGACGAAGTATAAATTTAAGCATTGCCCTAACCCTGTGCGACAGCCTGATGACGGCTTATTATTCTCAACATGGGCCGGCGGCCAGGCCGCCGGCGCTTACCGTATCAATGCTTGATGATGTACAGGTTTTTGTCGTACACGTTATCAAGCGGGTCTTTGCCGGTGTAGCCACCGACGTAAGGTTTCACCAGACGGGCGTTCACGTAGTAATACAGCGGAACAATGGCGGAATCTTTATCCAGCTGAACTTCCGCTTTCTGATACAGATCGGCGCGCTCGTCTTTGCTCTTCTCGGTCAACACGTTGGCCATCAGCTTATCGAACTCGGCGCTTTTGTAGTGCGGGGTGTTACTGCTGCTGTCGGACAGCATCATGTTCAGGAACGAACTCGGTTCGTTGTAGTCGGCGCACCAGCCGGCGCGCGCCACGTCATAGGTGCCCTGATGACGGGTATCCAGGAAGGTTTTCCACTCCTGGTTCACCAGCTTCACGTCCACGCCCAGATTTTTCTTCCAGATGGAGGCGGCGGCGATCGCCAGCTTCTTGTGCAGGTCTGATGTGTTGTACAACAGGGAGAAGGTCAGCGGTTTACCCGGGCCGTAGCCGGCTTCCGCCAGCAGTTTCTTCGCCACTTCGTTGCGTTTTTCCTGCGTCCAGCCGAACCACTCCGGCGCGGTCAGCTTGGCGCCGTCGGTGTATGGCGGCGTAAAGCTGTAGGCCGGCAGATCGCCCTGGTTTTTCACCTTGTTGACGATGATGTCGCGATCCATACCCAGCTTCAGCGCTTCACGCACGCGCGCATCGGTGAACGGCGCCTTCTGGTTGTTGATTTCGTAGTAATAGGTGCACAGATAAGGATCGACGTGCACCTCTTTCGGGATCTCTTTCTTCAGCTTCTGGAACAGTTCGATCGGCATGTTGTTATAAGTCATGTCGATTTCGCCGGTGCGGTAGCGGTTAACGTCGGTCACTTCCGACGAAATAGGCAGGAACGTCACTTTATTGATGATGGTTTTGGCGTTATCCCAATATTCCGGGTTGCGTTCCAGTACGATGCGTTCGTTGACAATCCAGTCTTTCAGTTTGTAGGCGCCGTTGCTGACGTAGTTGGCCGGCAGCGTCCACTTCTCGCCGAATTTCTCCACCGCCTCTTTATAAACCGGCTTCATGGCGTAGTGCGGGGTCATTTCAACCAGATAAGGCACCGGCTCGCTCAGGGTCACCTGGAAAGTGTGGTCGTCGATGGCCTTCACGCCCAGCGTCGACTTGTCTTTTTTACCGGCGATGATGTCATCGACGTTTTCCACATGGGCGTACTGCAGGTAGCTGGCGTAAGGCGACGCGGTTTTCGGATCCACTACGCGCTGCCAGCTGTAGACGAAATCTTGCGCCGTCACCGGCTTGCCGTTGGACCATTTGGCGTCTTTGCGCAGGTGGAAGGTCCAGACTTTGAAATCCTTGTTATCCCAGCTTTCCGCGACGCCCGGCACGATGGAACCGTCCGGGCTGTTGTTCGCCAGGCCTTCCATCAGATCGCGGGTCACGTTGTTTTCCGGCACGCCCTCGATTTTATGCGGATCCAGCGACTGCACTTCGGAACCGTTGTTTTTGACGATTTCTTGCTTATCCGCCAGCTGCACCCCCGCAGGAACGTCGGCGGCGAAAGCGCCGGTGGTTGCTGTGATGCCGAGCGCAGCGATGACGCCGGCGGCAATGAGGGTTTTCTTCGTGATGTTGGTCATACTTATCGACTCCAGTTTTTATTATCACAGGCTCTTCGTGGAACCTGCGTTGCCCGTAAGCGGACTCTGTTTTCCCGCCGCCGCGGAACGAATGCGGCGGCCGGCCTTCCCTATATTCCCCAGCGCCTCGGCGTGAGGAATACCCCTTTTACTGCTTGATAATGTACAGATTCTTAACGTCGGTATAGTCCAGCGGATCTTTGCCGGTGAACCCGCCTACCGTCGGCTTAATCAACCGCGCGCTGACGCGGTAATACACCGGGATCAACGCGGAGTCTTTGTCCAGCTGCGCTTCTGCCTGCTGATAGAGCGCGGCGCGCGCGGCCTCATCCGGCGCCTTCAGGGTGGCGGCCATGATGGCGTCGAACGCCGGGCTCTTATAAAACACGGTATTGATGCTGCTGTTGGACAGCACCAGGTTCAGGAACGCGCTCGGTTCGTTGTAATCCCCGCACCAGGTGGCGCGCGCCACGTCGTATTGCCCCTGATGGCGGCTTTCCAGCGAGGTCTTCCACTCCTGATTGCGCAGCGTGACGTCGGCGCCGAGATTCTTTTTCCACATCGACGCGGCGGCGATCGCCTGCTGTTTGTTTTGATCGGAGGTGTTGTACAGCAGCGAGAATTTCAGCGGCTTGGCGTCGCTGTAACCCGCTTCCGCCAGCAGTTTCTTGGCTTCGGCGTTGCGCTGTTCCTGGCTCCAGCCGGCCCAGGCGGGCTGCGTGAAGTTGGCGCCTTCGGTGAAGGTTGGCGTGAAACTGTAGGCCGGGATCTGCCCCTGGCCCATGATCTTGTTGGCGATGATGTCGCGATCCAGCGTCATCTTCACCGCCGCACGCACCCGCGGATCGGTGAAGGGCGCCCGCTGGTTATTGAGTTCGTAATAGAAAGTGCACAGATAAGGGTTAACGTGCAGTTGCTCGGGCACTTCGCGCTTCATTTTGACGTACAGGTACGGCGGAATGGCGCTGTTGGTGATGTCGATCTCGCCGCTGCGGAAGCGGTTGACGTCGCTGACTTCGGAAGCGATCGGCAGGAAGGTCGCCTGATTGATCACCGTCTGCTTGTTGTTCCAGTAGCTCGGGCTGCGCTCCAGCACAATGCGCTCGTTCACCACCCACTCTTTCAGACGGTAAGCGCCGTTGCCGACATAGTTGGCGGGCAGCGTCCATTTGTCGCCGAATTTCTCCACTACCGCGCGCTTCACCGGTTTGAGCGACGTGTGGCTCAGCATGCTGATGAAATACGGCACCGGTTCGCTCAGCGTCACCTGCAGCGTCTGGTCGTCCAGCGCCTTGACGCCGAGGGCCTGTGGAGGCTTCTTACCGGTCAGGATATCGTCGATATTGTCGACTTTGGTGTATTGCAGGTAGCTGGCATAGGGCGAGGCGATTTTCGGATCGGCCAGGCGCTGCCAGCTGTAGACGAAGTCTTGTGCGGTCACCGGGCTGCCGTCGCTCCACACCGCGCCGGGGCGCAGGTGGAAGGTCCATTGCTGATAATTCTGGTTTTCCCAGCTCGCCGCCGCCGCCGGCACCACATGCCCGTTGGCGTCGGTGCTCACCAGCCCTTCCAGCAGGTTAAGAATGATATTGCTTTCCGGTACGCCCTCGACCTTATGCGGATCCAATGAAGCCACTTCGCTGCCGTTGTTGATCACAATATTCTGCTGCTGCGCCAACTGAACGCCGGCCGGCACTTCCGCCGCCAAACTGCTATTTATGGCGCCGACGCTCAGCACGCCGCTAATCAACAAGGTCAAAGAAGTGCGCTTCAGGGTTTGCTGCATAATCGAGGCTCCTTTTCACCGACAAGCATCGCTTATCGAAGTTTGTGAAGTGTTTATAAGAATTCTAAATAAACGGATACCAGCAAAAATCATTCCCGTTTTTATGGCGCATTTCAGTTAATTGACCACGGGAAAGTTGCTCGGAAATTAGCAGAAGCCAAATTCCATAGCCAATAAATTTTACGAAAATGTTAAGCAATTCTCTTTTATCGCACGAAGCCCGATCCGGCCCCCAAGATCGATGGCGCAGAGAAACAAAATCATCGCTATGATTTTAAAGAAAAAAAAGACGAAATCATTTCATTTGAAACCATCAACGCAATCTCATTACCGCACAAAGAAACATTCAGTTAACAATCCGGACATTCAAAGAACAAACACCTGCCTATGGTCGGTTAATCACTAATAACACCTGGATGAAAGTGAGACAAGCCCCACAGAATGATGTGATTAATTTAACAACAGCTTTACCGTTGAACGGGGGCAAAACGCGTGGAAATGGGGGAAGAAAAGTGTCTGAAATAACGCTTAGCGTTTTTTTTGCACAGCAACATGAGATTTATGCAACATAAGAGTGCAACCGCATAAATTTTATTCATCCTGTGCACTATAATAATGCGAACCAATAAATAATTTAAACTTTAAAATTAATTTTAGCCGCGCCAAGGCGAAAGGTGCGCGGCTAAACAAAGGGTATTACAACAGGCCGGGGAATATCGCCTTAATGCCGGTAACGATAAACTCGATCCCGAGCGCCATCAGCAACAGACCCATGATACGGGTGATCACGTTGATGCCGGTCTGCCCAAGCAAACGCACCAACAGCGGCGCGGCGCGGAACAACAACCAACAGCAAAAGGCGAACAAGGCGATCGCGACCGTAAAGCCGAGCAGGCTTTGCCAGTTGTGATAACGGGAACTCCACACGATGGTGGAACTGATCGCCCCCGGCCCCGCCATCAGCGGCAGCGCTAACGGCACCACGCCGATGCTCTCGCGGATCGCGCTCTCCGATTTTTCCTGTTTGTTCTGTTTGTCTTCTCCCAGCTTGCCGCTGATCATCGACATGGCGATGGTCACCACCAGAATACCGCCGGCGATGCGGAACGAATCGATGGAGATGCCGAACATCCGCAAGATCCCTTCGCCCAGGAACAGCGATGTCCACAGAATAATGGCGACCGACAGGTTGGCGGTCAGGTTGGTTTTATTGCGCCCTGCTTCCGCCTGGTAGCTGGTCATGCTGATAAACACCGGCAAGATGCCCACCGGGTTGACCAGCGCAAACAGACCGACAAAGAACTTGATAAAGCCGGAAAGATCCAACAGAGATTGGCCCACAGATGGCTCCGCGTTAAGTGCTATAAAAAGGTGTGCTGCCTATGCGCGCTAATGTAATGGAATTGCCGCGGGTAATCCATCCGGCCAGAGCAGCATTTTTGACTGCCAGCAAGTTAGGCAACAAAACAAATGCCCTTTGTTAAAGTGATGTATGGCCTTTTGATTTTTTATGTTGAAAAAAGAGTCATCGATCACAGTTATTGATAACCACTCTCAACACCGTCAAGCTGAAAGGTGTCAGCTTGCACTTTTCATGATTTAGATCACAAATCAACTACCCAACAGTGGGTAAGCTCTTAGTCGTAGTCAGGGAGTAGAACAAAGTCGGTGGCAATCCAGCCGGTTCCGTTCTCTTCACTGCCTGCCCCTCCGGTTGGCGCAGGGTAAAGCTCTTTAAGCAAATCAGCAGCATGCGAAGAAATAACGCGGGAAACCCCCGGTATTCGAATCACCGTTTATTCCCGTTATGACTATACTAGTGGCTCGCACGGCTTATTTACTGAAAGAGTTTAACATTATCAGGAGAGCATTATGGCTGTAACGAATGTCGCTGAACTGAACGAGCTTGTCGCACGTGTCAAAAAAGCCCAGCGCGAATATGCCAACTTCACTCAAGAGCAAGTGGATAAAATCTTCCGCGCTGCCGCCCTCGCCGCTGCTGATGCCCGTATCCCGTTGGCCAAAATGGCCGTGGAAGAATCCGGAATGGGTATCGTCGAAGACAAAGTGATCAAAAACCACTTCGCTTCCGAGTACATCTACAACGCCTATAAAGATGAAAAAACCTGTGGCATCCTGTCTGAAGATGACACTTTCGGTACCATCACCATCGCCGAACCTATCGGCCTGATTTGCGGTATCGTCCCTACCACCAACCCAACTTCTACCGCGATCTTCAAAGCGCTGATCAGCCTGAAAACCCGTAACGGCATCATCTTCTCGCCGCACCCGCGTGCGAAGAATGCCACCAATAAAGCCGCCGATATCGTGCTGCAAGCCGCTATCGCCGCCGGCGCGCCAAAAGACATCATCGGTTGGATCGACCAACCTACCGTCGAACTGTCCAACCAGCTGATGCACCACCCTGACATCAACCTGATCCTGGCCACCGGTGGCCCGGGCATGGTGAAAGCCGCCTACAGCTCCGGCAAACCGGCCATCGGCGTCGGCGCCGGTAATACGCCGGTCGTGGTAGACGAAACCGCAGACATCAAGCGCGTGGTCGCCTCTATCCTGATGTCCAAAACCTTCGACAGCGGCGTTATCTGCGCTTCCGAACAGTCGGTCATCGTCGTTGACGCTATCTATGATGCGGTACGCGAACGCTTCGCTTCCCACGGCGGCTATCTGCTGCAGGGTAAAGAACTGAAAGCGGTGCAGGACATCATCCTGAAAAACGGCGGTCTGAATGCGGCCATCGTCGGGCAATCCGCACCGAAAATCGCCGAAATGGCAGGCATCAAAGTGCCGGCCAACACCAAAGTGCTGATCGGTGAAGTGAAGCTGGTCGACGAGTCCGAACCTTTCGCACATGAAAAACTGTCGCCTACCCTGGCGATGTACCGTGCCAAAGACTTCGAAGACGCGGTCGCCAAAGCCGAAAAACTGGTCGCCATGGGCGGTATCGGCCACACCTCCTGCCTGTATACCGACCAGGATAACCAAACGGCTCGCATCGCCTACTTCGGCGATAAAATGAAAACGGCTCGCATCCTGATCAACACCCCGGCTTCTCAGGGCGGTATCGGCGACCTGTACAACTTCAAACTCGCGCCTTCGCTGACGCTGGGTTGCGGTTCCTGGGGTGGCAACTCCATCTCTGAAAACGTCGGACCTAAACACCTGATCAACAAGAAAACTGTAGCGAAGCGAGCAGAAAACATGTTGTGGCACAAACTTCCGAAATCGATCTACTTCCGCCGTGGCTCGCTGCCTATCGCGCTGGAAGAAGTGGCGACCGACGGGGCGAAACGCGCCTTCATCGTGACCGACCGTTTCCTGTTCAACAACGGCTATGCTGACCAGATCACCAAGGTTCTGAAGTCTCACGGCATCGAAACCGAAGTGTTCTTCGAAGTGGAAGCCGATCCGACGCTGAGCATCGTGCGTAAAGGCGCCGAGCAGATGAACTCCTTCAAACCGGACGTCATCATCGCGCTGGGCGGCGGTTCGCCGATGGACGCCGCGAAAATCATGTGGGTGCTGTACGAACATCCTGAAACCCACTTCGAGGATCTGGCGCTGCGCTTCATGGACATCCGCAAGCGTATCTACAAATTCCCGAAAATGGGCGTGAAAGCGAAAATGATCGCCATCACCACAACCTCAGGCACCGGTTCGGAAGTCACGCCGTTCGCGGTCGTGACCGACGACGCCACCGGGCAGAAATACCCGCTGGCCGACTATGCGCTGACCCCGGACATGGCGATTGTCGACGCCAACCTGGTGATGAACATGCCGAAATCCCTGTGCGCCTTCGGTGGCCTGGATGCGGTGACCCACGCGCTGGAAGCCTACGTCTCGGTGCTGGCGAACGAATACTCCGACGGCCAGGCGCTGCAGGCGCTGAAACTGTTGAAAGAGTATCTGCCGGCCAGCTACAAAGAAGGCGCGAAAAACCCGGTTGCCCGTGAACGCGTGCACAACGCCGCCACCATCGCCGGTATCGCTTTCGCCAACGCCTTCCTCGGGGTTTGTCACTCCATGGCGCACAAACTGGGTTCGGAGTTCCACATTCCGCACGGCCTGGCCAACGCGATGCTGATTTCCAACGTCATTCGCTACAACGCGAACGACAACCCGACCAAGCAGACGGCCTTCAGCCAGTACGACCGCCCTCAGGCGCGCCGCCGCTACGCTGAAATCGCCGACCACCTCGGCCTGAGCGCACCGGGCGACCGCACCGCGCAGAAGATTGAGAAACTGCTGGCCTGGCTGGACGAGCTGAAAACCGAGTTGGGCATCCCAACCTCCATCCGTGAGGCGGGTGTGCAAGAGGCGGACTTCCTGGCGAAAGTCGACAAGCTGTCGGAAGACGCGTTCGACGACCAATGCACCGGCGCCAACCCACGCTATCCGCTGATTGCCGAACTGAAGCAAATCATGCTGGATACCTTCTACGGCCGCGAATTCAGCGAAGCAGTCGAAGAGGAAGCGGCAGCTCCGGCTGCAGCCAAAGCCGCGGTAAAGAAGCCCAAGAAATAACGGTTTCGTGAACCGATAAAAAAACCCGCCAAACGGCGGGTTTTTTATTGCGCCGGAGGCGCTGCATTTCGACTCACGCCGCCAAAACGCCTCAGCGGGCTTTGGCGGCGTTTTCTCCCCTACTCCAGGGAGTGAATCGCCTCTTTATAATGCTTGCGGCAGACGGAGACATAGCTCTCGTTACCGCCAATCACCACCTGCTCACCGGCGTGCATCGCCTGGCCGTTTTCATCCAACCGCAACACCATATTGGCTTTGCGCCCGCAGTGACAGATGGTTTTCAATTCCACCAGCTTATCGGCCCAGGCCAGCAAATATTGGCTGCCGGTAAACAGCTCACCGAGAAAATCGGTACGCAGGCCGTAGCACAATACGGGAATGTCCAGTTGGTCCACCACATCGCACAATTGCTCAACCTGCGCCTTGGTCAGGAACTGGCTTTCATCCAGCAGTACACAATGCACCGGCTGCTGTTGATGCTCTTGCTGAATCATGGCGTACAGCATCGAGTCGTTGTTATAGAGCTGGGCCTGCGAGGATAAACCGATGCGCGAGCTGACCTTACCTACGCCAAAGCGGTGATCGATCTCCGCAGTGAACACCAGCGTGCGCATACCACGTTCTTGATAGTTATATGAAGACTGTAGCAGCGCGGTGGACTTGCCGGCATTCATCGCAGAGTAATAAAAATAAAGTTGAGCCATGGCCCCGCAACTCCGATGGTATAAGAAATATTCAAATGTCGATTAGGACGGTAAGTGTACCATAAGCCGCCCCCCAGGCTCAGCCCAAAGCGAACGAATATTGCGTTCGCCGTAATAATGCGCTTTCAAGCGAAACATATCGTTCTGTCGGCCCGTTCTTTTTACAGCTATTTACAGGATAATGTATGCCTGTCATCACTATTAATTCTTGCTAATGGTTAACCGCGATCATTTGCCCATTAATGCATAATCACCCTTTCGCCGCGGCGGGTGCCGCAACCGCAACGGCGCGCCAGTCTATTATACACGGGGCCAATACAGGGCATTTAATCACCTCCGCTGTCCCCGACGTTTCCTGACGCAATCTTTACCTATATACCCCTATTGTTTACAATGTCTGCCTTGCCATGACGTGATTAAGCCCACAGAACCCATTGTAATATTGATATAAATTACGGCGATAACTTATCGATGAAAGCCTTGCGACACGCGCCTTTTAAAGCATGCCTGCTGAAATTTTGACTTAAGTGCGACAAGGGTAATAGTTAACAGCCCTTCCTATATTAGTCGGACAGATCCGATTAACGGTTTTTTAAAAGGTAAATTTGAGTATTCAAGTCAATTTGGCTATTGCAGAAAAGAAAATAGCGCTCTATTATTATCGAGACGCCCCCCACCAATATAATTTGAGACTAGGACAATGAGCGAAGCATTAAAGATTTTGAACAACATCCGCACTCTGCGCGCCCAGGCAAGAGAATGCACACTGGAAACGCTGGAAGAAATGCTCGAGAAACTGGAAGTTGTTGTGAACGAACGTCGCGAAGAAGACAGCCAGGCTCAAGCAGAAATCGAAGAACGCACCCGTAAACTGCAGCAATACCGCGAAATGCTGATTGCTGACGGTATCGATCCGAATGAACTGCTGCAAACCATGGCTGCCAACAAGGCTGCCGGTAAAGCAAAACGCGCAGCACGTCCTGCTAAATACCAATATAAAGACGAAAACGGCGAATTGAAAACCTGGACCGGCCAAGGCCGTACTCCAGCGGTGATTAAGAAAGCTATCGAAGAGCAAGGTAAATCTCTGGACGATTTCCTGCTGTAATAGCGATTCAGCCCGTATCTGAAAGGCTCCCTGCGGGGGGCCTTTTCATTTTAAAGCTTATCGCCGCGATCCTGCCTCACCCCTTTCCTTTTAGTAAATATCCTAATTCGCATTTTGTTCCTTGCATGAGGTTCACGCGATAAAAAAGGGCCCTAAGGCCCCTTTGTCGCATATACCCTCGTTCAATTATTGAACCTGGTAGAATGCCTTATACCAATCAACAAAGCGCTTCACACCCTCTTCAACGCTGGTTTCCGGCTTAAAACCAATGTCACGATAAAGCTCCGCGGTATCCGCGCTGGTATCCATCACATCGCCAGGTTGCATTGGCAGCATATTCTTGCGGGCAGTTAGCCCCAAAGCCTGCTCCAACGCCGTGATATATTCCATCAGTTTAACGGGGGTGTTATTGCCGATATTATAAACATGATACGGCGCGGAACTGGTCGCCGGCGATCCCTGTTCAACGGTCCATGACGGATCTGCCTGCGGAATAACCGCCTGCAGCCGCACAATCGCCTCGGTGATATCATCAATGTAAGTAAAGTCACGGTGCATTTCACCGTGGTTATATACATCGATGCTCTCCCCCGCCAATATGGCCTTGGTAAACTTGAACAGCGCCATATCCGGACGCCCCCAGGGACCATATACGGTAAAGAAGCGTAGCCCCGTCGTCGGGAGACCGTATAAATGAGCGTAACTGTGTGACATCAGCTCATTGGCTTTTTTGGTTGCCGCATACAGTGACACAGGGTGGTCGACAGAATCTTCGGTAGCAAACGGCAACTTGCGATTGAGGCCATAAACAGAGCTGGAGGAAGCGTAAAGTAAATGCTCGACCTTATTATGACGGCAGCCTTCCAGAACGTTCAAATGACCGATCAGGTTAGCGTCCGCATAAGCCAACGGGTTGACCAGCGAATAACGCACGCCGGCTTGGGCACCCAAATGAATGACTCGTTGGAACTGATGCTCGGCGAACAATGTCGCCATGCCTTCACGATCGGCCAAATCCAACTTGATGAAGCGGAATCCCGGCTTATCCGCCAGTCTGTCCAGACGGGCCATTTTCAGGCCCACGTCATAATAGTCATTCAGGTTATCGATGCCGACAACCTGATGCCCGGCGGTCAACAAACGCTCTGCAACGTGATAACCAATAAACCCTGCGGCGCCTGTAACCAGGAATTTCATGCCCACTCCTTAAATAACCGGTTTAATCGAGGCACCGCGGCCAATCGCATAGTAGGTAAAGCCGCGATTCGCCAAACGCTCAGGATCGTACAGGTTACGTCCATCGAAGATCACCGGCTGCTTCAACGCGCCCTTGATCACATCAAAGTCCGGTGCGCGGAAATTCTGCCATTCGGTGCAGATCACCAGAGCATCGGCGCCGTGCAACGCAGCCTCTTTGGTACCCATCAGCTTCAAGTCGTCGCGCTGGCCATAGATGCGCTGAACTTCGTTCATCGCTTCTGGATCGTAGGCCTGAACGGTGGCGCCGGCAGCCCACAGCTGCTCCATCAGCACACGGCTGGACGCTTCACGCATGTCATCGGTATTCGGCTTGAACGCCAGACCCCACAGTGCGAAGGTTTTGCCCTTCAAATCGCTGCCGAAATAGTCTTTGATAAAGCTGTTCAGCTTGTCTTTTTGTTGGTAGTTGACCTGCTCTACCGCCTGCAACAGCTTCGGTTGGTAACCGATCTGCTCCGCCGTGCGGATCAGCGCCTGAACATCTTTCGGGAAGCAAGAACCACCGTAGCCACAGCCAGGATAGATGAAGTGATAACCGATGCGTGAATCGGAACCGATGCCCTGACGCACTTTCTCAATGTCCGCGCCCAACATTTCCGCCAGGTTGGACATTTCATTCATAAAGCTGATTTTGGTCGCCAGCATGCAGTTGGCGGCATATTTGGTCAGCTCCGCGCTGCGGATATCCATCATGATCATACGATCGTGATTGCGGTTAAACGGCTCGTACAGCTCGCGAATAGGCTCGATCACCTCTTTATTATCGGTGCCGATCACGATGCGCTCAGGGCGCATGCAGTCAGCCACTGCAGCGCCTTCCTTCAGGAATTCAGGGTTGGACACCACGTCGAACGGCACGTTGCTGCCGCGTTTTGCCAGCGTTTCCGCCATCACCTGACGCACTTTGTCCGCCGTACCGACCGGCACGGTAGATTTGTCGATCACCACTTTGCGATCGGTCATGTGCTCGGCGATGGTGCGCGCCACCGCGGTGACATATTTCAGATCGGCGGAACCGTCCTCATCCGGCGGCGTACCGACGGCGATAAACTGGATATTCCCGTGCGCCACGCCCGCTTTGGCATCGGTGGTGAAATGCAGGCGCCCAGCCTCATAGTTTTGCTGTACCAGCGGCGTCAGGCCCGGTTCAAAAATCGGGATATTCCCTTTTTTCAGGTTCTCGACTTTTCGTTCGTCAACATCGATGCACATAACATCATGGCCAACTTCAGCCAGCACGGCGGCCTGTACCAGCCCCACATAACCAATACCAAAAACTGTTACTTTCATGTGAAAATCCTAGTTTTTCAAATTAAGACGAAAGATCAAATTACTTCTTGTCAGCGGCAACAACCTGTTGCAGCCACTGAGAAAACTCTTTGCCCAGGCTGGCATGACGCATGCCGTACTCCACGAAGGCCTGCATGTAACCCAGTTTGTTACCGCAGTCATGGCTCACGCCTTTCAGGTGATACGCTTCCACCGTTTCCTGCTGCATCAGCATTTCGATGCTGTCAGTCAGCTGAATTTCATCGCCGGCGCCTGGAGGCGTTTTCGCCAACAGCGGCCAAATATCGGCGGACAACACATAACGACCGACAATCGCCAGGTTGGAAGGGGCTTTATCCGGCGACGGTTTCTCAACCACGCTGACCATCGGCGCGCTTTCGCCCGGTTGCAAATCAACGCCCTTACAGTCGGCTACGCCGTAGTTTCCGACATCCTTATGCGGCACGGGTTCAACCATGATCTGGCTGACGCCGGTGGCTTCGAAGCGCTGCAGCATTTCGTGCAGGTTGTCTTTTTTCGGATCGGCGCTGTATTCGTCGAGGATCACGTCCGGAAGCACCACCGCGACCGGTTCATCGCCCACCATCGGGTAGGCACACATAATCGCGTGCCCCAGGCCTTTGGCATTACCCTGACGAACCTGCATCACGGTAACGCCTTTCGGGCAGATCGACTGCACTTCGTCCAGCAATTGGCGCTTGACGCGTTTTTCCAGCATCGCTTCGAGTTCGAAACTGGTATCAAAATGGTTTTCGATCGAGTTCTTGGAGGAGTGGGTGACCAGCACAATCTCGTTAATCCCCGCCGCAATGCACTCATTGACGACGTATTGGATCAGAGGTTTATCAACCAGCGGCAGCATTTCTTTCGGAATGGCTTTGGTGGCCGGCAACATCCGCGTACCCAAGCCTGCAACCGGGATCACGGCTTTTCTGACTTTGCGATTTACAGCAGGCATTATTTCCTCTCTTAAAGCTAAAGCGCTCATTTTATGAGCGTGGGCTCGATATAAAAAAACCTTCGGAGTATACCAGCTTATGCGCGCCGAGCATTAACCAGAACACAAATAGAAAACATTTAGGACTATTACCCGTTCGGATAATCCGGAGAATAAATAAACGGTTTAATTACAGATAAGTAAATAGCTTAAGATCGCGCCGATCGCTGCCTGCTATTCAGCGCTGAGCATCAGTCGCAATCGGCCACCGCTGCCCCATACCTGACATTGCCAGGCGGTACAACGCTGGCTGATCTGATTCATGTAGGTAGCCCCCAGCGTCCCCAGTGGCACGCCGTTGCTCAGCTGGATTTGATTGTCACCGGTATTGACGTTGGCATGCAGCCCGGCGGAAACCAGAATCAGGTTTTTATTTTCGGCGTGATAATATCCCAACAACAGAGGGAATTGACCGTCCAATTTCCCCTGCCGCAATAATTGATTAACCTGCTTTAACAATGCCGACATTTGCGGCAAACGATGCTGTTGATTAGCCAGATGGTCCTGCAGCAGCCCATTAAATAATGCGCGCAACAGCAGCGCCGCCAATACGCCATTATCGCCGGCGCGCGTGACGTCCAGACAATAGAATGCCAGATCCTTTTCTGACAAGGCGGCGATATCCAGCACCAGGCCGGGATTTTCGCCGGTGGTTAACTGCCGATAGTTGATCCGGCAATGCGCAATGGTCTGCTGTACCGGCGGCTGCAGTTGCTTAAGCAGTTTGACGGCTTCGGAAGGATTTTTGCTCAACGCATCCCAATCCTGAAACAGTTCAACCTCTTCAATCGCCTGGGAGGTGAACATATTGGGGTATAAGCACGCCAGCACCGCTTCACGCAGGCGATTGAGATCGGTCAGCGGCTTGAGCAGCACATCCTGCACGCCCAACCGCAGCACCTTGGCGATGTCCGCCATCTTGTCGGTGGCCGAGATCACCAGCACCGGGATCTGCAGCCCCTGCAAACGCAGGTGTTCAACGAATTCGATACCGCCCATTTCCGGCATCGCGAGATCGCACAGAATCAGATCCGGCTTGAAGTCATCGACGGCACTCAGCGCCTGTAAACCGTTGGTCGCCTCGCCGGTTTCAGCGCCCAGCGAGGTCAGATAACCGACCAGCACGGAACGAAAAACCTGTTCGTCCTCAACGATCAAGATGCGCTTGTGAGTGAGTGGTAATGCCATCAGCCGAGCCTCGTCCCTTTCCATAGTGTAATAGTGGCTCAAAAAGGTCACTTATGCTCGTCTGAAACAGACCAACTGCGCATTGCCAACCAAGAACCGAGAATTATCTATTTTTTATCAACGGCAACAACCGATCCAGTTGTTTTTCAACCGCCAGCAACCCCGCCTCGATCGCTTCATCGGCGCGGTGGAAATCCAGCGTTGAGATTTGCGGGCAAAAAGGCTGGATCAAGACATCCGGCGGATCGCTCGCCATCCGGTTGCGCTTCAGGCGATTCTCCAGCATTTGAATCGATGTGCTCATAATCTCCATCGCCGTCGGCGCCGTAGCCGGTTTGCGCTTGCGCATTCTGCCGACGCGTTCCCGAAGACGCCCGCGCCAGGTAGCCGCAGGCGCATCGTCCGGGCTTTCTTCCTCGATACGTATCGAGAACAGATCCTGCTGCATCAGGTGCGCGTCATGCTGCAGATCGACCGCAATGACGATATCGGCGCCCATGGCGCGGCAAAGCGACACCGGCACCGGATTGACCACCGCGCCATCCACCAGCCAATAGCCGTCGGCCCATACCGGCGCCAACAGGCCGGGCATGCTGCAGGAGGCGCGTATCGCCTGATGAATATCGCCTTCGGTCAGCCACAGCTCACGGCCGGTACTGAGATTGGTCGTCACGGCACCGAACTTCAACGCACAATCGGCGATATCATTGATCTTCAGCAGCTGTCCAACGGCGTTAAACACCCGCTCGCCGCGCAACAGGCCGCCGCGCTGCCAGGAAAAATCCATCAGGCGAATCACGTCCCAATAGCTGAACGATCGCACCCACTGCTCCATCGCCGGCAGGCGATGGCTGGCGAACGCGGCGCCCACCAACGCGCCGACAGAGCAGCCGGCAACGATATCGACCTCAATCCCCAGCTTCTTTAACGCATTGATCACGCCGATGTGCGCCCAGCCTTTAGCCGAGCCCGCTCCCAGCGCCAGTCCGATCTTGATTTGCCGCATCGCGTCATCCTCTCGGTAAACGGTGTTCTCTGCTTTCAGGGTAGATTGTCACTGACGAATATTGTTAGGTAACATATGCGCTAAATTCATTTTCAGCCTCGTTTTCTCAGGAGTCATTTTGCCCGAATCATGCCCATGCGGCAGCGGACTGGCGTATAACGCGTGCTGCGCCCCTTTTATCAGCGGCAGTCAACCGGCGCCGACGCCCGGCCAACTGATGCGTTCACGCTTCACCGCCTACGTGAATCATAACGTCGACTATCTGATCGCCACCTGGCACCCCGACTGCGGCGCCGAAGCGTGGCGCAATGCCATCGTCGACAGTTTTAAGAATACCGAGTGGCTGGGCCTGACGATCGTGGAAGAGAAAGCCGGTCATGAGCCGGATGAAGGCTTCGTCGAATTCATCGCCCGTTTCACCGATGGCGAAAGCGGCGAGCCGCAGGCGATGCATGAGCGCTCGCGCTTCCTTCGTCGCGATCAACGTTGGTATTATATCGACGGCACCAAACCCCAGCCCGGCCGAAATGCGATGTGTCCCTGTGGCTCAGGGAAAAAATACAAGAAGTGCTGCGGGCGCTAATCGGCCGGCGCTTCACGTTTACGCCTGCGCAGACAGGCCGTTCAGTATCAGACAGGATCCTCAAACCCATGCCACACCAAAATGTACAACGGAAAGTGTTACGCACCATCTGCCCGGACGCCAAAGGGCTGATCGCCAAGATCACCAACATCTGTTACAAGCACGAACTCAATATCGTCCAGAACAATGAGTTCGTCGATCACCGCACCGGGCGTTTCTTCATGCGCACCGAACTGGAAGGCATTTTCAACGACAACACGCTGCTGGCCGATCTGGACAGCGCTCTGCCGGAAGGTTCACTGCGTGAACTGCACAGCACCGGGCGCCGGCGCATCGTGGTGCTGGTCACCAAAGAGGCGCACTGCCTGGGCGATCTGTTGATGAAAAGCGCCTATGGCGGCCTCGATGTTGAGATCGCCGCCGTAATCGGCAACCACGACACGCTGCAAACGCTGGTGGAGCGTTTCGATATTCCTTTCCATCTGGTGAGCCACGAAGGCTTGACGCGCGAACAGCACGACCGCGAAATGACGGCCAAGATCGATCAATATCAGCCGGATTACGTGGTGCTGGCCAAATATATGCGCGTGCTGACCCCGGCCTTCGTGCAACATTATCCGAATCAGGTAATCAACATTCACCATTCGTTCCTGCCGGCGTTTATCGGCGCACGACCTTATCACCAGGCCTACGAGCGCGGGGTAAAAATCATCGGCGCCACTGCCCATTACGTTAACGACAATCTCGACGAAGGCCCGATCATCATGCAGGACGTGATCCACGTCGATCACACCTATTCCGCCGAGGATATGATGCGCGCCGGCCGCGACGTGGAGAAAAACGTGCTCAGCCGAGCCCTGTATCAGGTGTTGGCGCAGCGCGTCTTCGTCTACGGCAATCGCACCGTTATTCTGTAATCGTTCAATAAATCGGTGCATTTCGTTCAGGGATGCACCGCCAAGAATAAAAAAACGGCAAACGATTCATTTTCTGCATTTCAATGCTTTACACATCCGCTTCATTTGATATGATGCGCCCCGCTTACCGAGACAGCGCTCTCGCAAGCAAGGCCAGTTAAATAGCCATGTATATGGTGGGGTTCCCGAGCGGCCAAAGGGAGCAGACTGTAAATCTGCCGTCACTGACTTCGAAGGTTCGAATCCTTCCCCCACCACCAT